>CAXGVP010000313.1:0-5185 GCA_964013055.1 uncultured Albimonas sp. | reverse complement strand
GGCCCCGGCCTCGCGGCCGCCGCGCAGTCGCTGGGCCGGGCGATGCGCAAGTCGGTCTGACCCCGGACCCGGGGGCGGCCCGCCCCCCCCTGCCGCCCTCAGGCGCGGACCAGCTGGAGCACCACCGTGCCGAGATAGGCCTGCAGGTTCAGGCCGTAGGCCTGGCCGAACTCCGGCGTGTTGTGCAGCGCCGAGACGAAGGCGCGCAGGTCCGTCGCCGAGTTGAACGTCGCGTGGCCGTAATTGGGATCGAAGTAGCGCCCCCCCGCGCCGCCGAGATAGCAGCAGGTCGCATGGTTGGAGAACAGGAAGTTCATCGAGCCGCGGTTGCGGATGGCGAAATCCACCGCCTCGTCGGTGTCGTTGAAGGCCTCCACCATGCCCACCCGGACCGTATGGATCTGCGCCTGCGCCAGCTGGTGGGCATAGAGCCCCCGCACCGCATCGAGGTCGAAGCGCTCGATGCCGGTGGCCGCGTTCAGGCTCTGGTTGAGCTGGGAGGCGGTCCGCACGACCGAGACCTTGCGCAGCTCTCTCGGGGTCATGCCCACCATCGCGGCGAGGCTCTCCAGGAAGCAGTAGCCCTGGCAGGCCCCGCCGGTCTGCTGGAGCCCGGCCTGGGCGAGGCCCCTTCGCTGGCTGAGATTCTGGTAGGCGCCGTTGTTCGCGGCGGCCAGGCGTGTGAACTCGGTCTTCAGGGTCATGGCGGCGGCCTCTCCCGTGAATGCGCCGGCTGGGGGCGGCGCGGAACCCGGTGACGAAGCTGTGTGCCCCCTTCCGCAGCACAGGGTTCACGCCCGCCGCGAAAAATCGCGTCCTCCCGCCGGCCGCGGCGACATCGCGCTGCGCGCGCGCCGCTTTTCATCCCCTCCGCCGCGGTGTATGAGCGCCCCATGAGCGACCTGCGCGCCCTATCCAGACCCCTGCGGTCCCGGCGAATTACCGGCGCGGCCTCCTGACAGCAGGAGCGCCGCCGGCACCCGTTCGCCCACCTTTCCCGGATCCGGATCCCGCCAGGGGATCGACAGCCTTGGAGCGCCCCTCATGTGCGCCGACGCCCCCTCGACCGACGCGACCGTCGACTATCGAGACACCCTGTTCCTGCCGAAGACCGACTTCCCGATGCGCGCGGGCCTGCCCAAGCGCGAGCCGGAGTGGCTCGCCCGCTGGGCCGAGATGCGCATCTACGACCGTCTCCGCGCCGAGGCCGGAAAGCGCCCGCCCTTCGTGCTGCATGACGGCCCGCCCTACGCCAACGGCCACCTGCACATCGGCCACGCGCTGAACAAGATCCTCAAGGACTTCGTGGTCCGCTCGCAGCAGATGCTGGGCCACGACAGCCGCTACGTGCCCGGCTGGGACTGCCACGGCCTGCCGATCGAGTGGAAGATCGAGGAGCAGTACCGCGCCAAGGGTCTCGACAAGGACAAGGTCGAGATCAACGAGTTCCGCGCCGAGTGCCGCAAGTTCGCCGAGGGCTGGATCGACGTCCAGCGCGAGGAGTTCCAGCGCATGGGCGTCACCGGCGCCTGGGACGACCCGTACCTGACCATGGACTACGACGCCGAGGCGGTGATCGCGGCCGAGTTCATGAAGTTCGTGATGAACGGGTCTTTGTATCGCGGCTCCAAGCCGGTGATGTGGTCCGTCGTGGAGAAGACCGCCCTGGCCGAGGCCGAGGTCGAGTATCACGAGCATCAGTCCCACCAGATCTGGGTGAAATTCCCGGTGGTGCGCACCTTCGCCAGCCGCGTGGCGTGGGACGACGACCCCGCCGCGCCCGACGCCAAGTCCTTCGTGGACGGGCGCCAGGCGCTGCGCGCCTCGGTGGTGATCTGGACCACCACGCCCTGGACGATCCCGCAGAACCGCGCGGTCGCCTACAACCCGGCGCTGTCCTACGGCCTCTACCGCGTCACCGAGGCGCCGGAGGGCAACTGGGTCGCGGCCGGCGAGCTGCTGATGCTGGGCGACGCCCTGGCCGAGGCGGTGATGGCGCAGGCCAAGGTCACGGGGTTCGAGCGCGTGCGCGACGTGCCGGCCGAGGAGCTCAAGGACGTCGCCCTCGCTCACCCGCTGCGCGGGGTCGCGGACGGGCAGGGCGAATGGGACTACGACGTGCCCATGCTCCCCGGCGACCACGTGACCGAGGACGCGGGCACCGGCTTCGTGCACACCGCGCCCTCCCACGGCGCGGACGACTACGAGCTGGGCCGCAAGTTCGGCCTGCCGATGACCTACAACGTGCTCGAGGACGGCAGCTTCCGCGCCGACCTGCCGCTGTTCGGCGGGGCGGTGATCTTCGACCAGAAGGGCCGCGAGAAGGACGCCAACAAGCGGGTCATCGACGCGCTGGCCGGCGTCGGGGCGATGGCTGCGCGGGCGCGGCTGAAGCACTCCTACCCGCACTCCTGGCGCTCCAAGGCCCCGCTGATCTTCCGCAACACGCCGCAGTGGTTCGCCGCCATCGACGTGAAGCTGGGCGACGGGCAGGACACCTATGGCGAGACGATCCGCGAGCGGGCCCTGAAGTCCATCGACGAGCTGGTCGAGTTCACCCCCCGCTCCGGCCGCAACCGCCTGCATTCGATGATCGAGGCGCGGCCCGACTGGGTGCTCTCGCGCCAGCGCGCCTGGGGCGTGCCGCTGACCTGCTTCATGCGCGAGACCGGGCCGGGCCAGGTCGAGGTGCTGAAGAACGCCGAGGTCAACGCCCGCATCGAGGCCGCCTTCCGCGAAGAGGGCGCCGACGCCTGGTTCAAGGACGGCGCGAAGGAGCGGTTCCTCGAGGGCCTCGTGGACCCCGCCGAATGGACCAAGGTCGACGACGTGCTCGACGTGTGGTTCGACAGCGGCTCGACCCATGCCTTCGTGATGCGCGACCGGCCCGACGGGCTGTGGCCGGCGTCCCTCTACCTCGAGGGCACCGACCAGCATCGCGGTTGGTTCCACTCCTCGCTGCTGCAAGGCTGCGGGACGCGGGGGCGCGCGCCCTACGAGGGCGTGCTGACGCATGGCTTCACGCTCGACGAGAAGGGCATGAAGATGTCCAAGTCGCTGGGCAACACCATCGCGCCCGAGGACGTCATCAAGCAGTACGGCGCCGACATCCTGCGCCTGTGGGTGGCCCAGACCGACTTCACCGCCGACCAGCGCATCGGGCCGGAGATCCTCAAGGGCGTCGCCGACAGCTACCGCCGCCTGCGCAACACGCTCCGCTTCATCCTCGGCGCCCTCGACGGCTTCGACGAGGCGGAACGCCTCGACCCGTCCGAGATGCCGGAGCTGGAGCGCTGGGTCCTCCACCGCCTCTCGGAGCTCGACGCCGAGGTGCGCGAGGGCTACGGCCGCTACGCCTATTCCCAGGTGTTCCAGAGCCTGTTCCAGTTCTGCACGGTCGACCTCAGCTCGGTCTATTTCGACATCCGCAAGGACGCGCTCTACTGCGACCCGGCCGACGGCCTCCGCCGCCGCGCCTGCCGCACGGTGATGGACCTGCTGTTCCACCGGCTGGTCACCTGGCTCGCCCCGATGCTGGTCTTCACCATGGAGGAGGCCTGGCTGGAGCGGTTCCCCGGCGCCGACAGCTCGGTCCACCTGGTCGACTTCCCCGACACCCCCGACTGGCGCGACCCCGCGCTGGCCGCGAAGTGGGAGACGATCCGCCAGGTCCGCCGCGTGGTCACCGGCGCGCTGGAGATCGAGCGGCGCGAGAAGCGCATCGGCGCCAGCCTCGAGGCCGCCCCCTCGGTGCATGTCGAGGACGCGGGGGTGCGCGAGGCGCTCTCGACCGTCGATTTCGCCGACCTGTGCATCACCTCGGGCATCGAGGTCACCGGCGACCCGGCCCCGGCCGAGGGCTTCCGCCTGCCCGACGTCCCCGGCGTGGCGGTGGTCTTCGCGGAAGCCGAGGGCGAGAAATGCGCCCGCTGCTGGAAGGTGCTGCCCGACGTCGGCGCCCACAGGCACGCGGCCGTCTGCGGCCGCTGCGACCAGGCCCTGGGCTGAGTCCCACGGGCCCGGCCGCGCCGGAGCGAATCGACGCGCCGCCCCCCGGCCGGGGGCGGCGCGTTCGTGTTTCCAAGGGCTTGCGCGGCGTTTCGGCCTGTCACGCAGCAGTCACGTCGCTTGACGCAAGGTGAGGGTGCTCGAAGGGTCGCCGACCCCGGCGCGACCCGAGCCCGATGGAGACGCCGAGCCATGTACGCTCATCGTTTCGACGCCTACGACCGCTTCGACCGCGAGACCGTCGCCCAGATGCGCCGCGAGGAACTGAACAGCCGCCGCGACGCCGCCCGTCGCCTGCGCGGCGACGCCCGCGCCCTGATGGCCGGCCGCCCCGACGTGGACGCGCCCGCGACCACCGACCCGCGCGGCCTCGTCGGCCTGCTGCGCAGCTTCGGCCGCGCCTGGCTGGACTGCGGCGCCGCCCTGCACTGATCCCGGCGCGTCGGCGCGCCGCAGCGCCTGACAAGCTACGTCGCCCTTACTATATCGGGCATGCAACCTTGCACCCTGATCCAAGAGGACGACCGATGAGCGCTTCGAACACCGACTCGGGCGCGACCGCCGTGGCCGCGCAGAGCACTCCCGTCACCCGGACCACCCCGGCGCTGCTGCTGGGGGCCGCCGTCGCGGTCCCCGCCGCCGCCGCCCTGGTGATCCTGCCCGAGGTGGCCGGCTTCGAGGGCCCGGGCTTCTTCATCGCCGCCCCCGTCGGCGTGGTGCTGCTGGGCCTCGTCGCGGGCACGATCGCCAACCGCCTGTTCCGCACCTGAGGGCAGGGGGCCCCGGCCCCGCAGCCCCCGGGCGCAAAGAGAAAGGGCGCGGACCGGCCGGTCCGCGCCCTTCTCATCTCAGGCCTGACGCTCTCAGAGCAGGGACTTGGCCTTCTCGGCGGCCGCCTCGGCGGTGATGCCGAAGTGCTTGTAGAGCTCGGGCGCGGGGGCCGAGGCGCCGAAGCCCTCCATCCCCACGAAGCCCGCCTTCTTCGAGGCGCCGCGCTCCCCCGACAGCCACTTGTCCCAGCCGAAGCCGGTCAGCGCCTCGATGGCGACGCGCACGGGGCCGGCGGGCAGGACCCGCTTGCGATAGGCCTCGTCCTGGGCCTCGAACAGCTCCCAGCAGGGCATCGAGACGACGCGCGTGCCGATGCCTTCGGCCTGCAGCAGGTCGCGGGCGGCGA
>CAXGVP010000312.1:0-5187 GCA_964013055.1 uncultured Albimonas sp. | reverse complement strand
TGGCGCCGCGCCGAAGCTGCCGCAGGGCATGGGCGGCCCGGGTGGTTTCGGGGGCGGCGGCATGCCGGGCGGGCTTCCGGGCCTGGGCGGCGGCGCGCCGATGCCGCCGGGCCTGTCGGGCTTCGGGAAGAAGAAATGAGCTTCCGCCTCGAGATCCCCACGCTCGAGACCGGGCGGCTGCGCCTGCGCGCGCCGCGGCCCGACGACCTCGACGCCTTCGCGGCCTTCTTCGCGGCGGAGCGGACCGAGTATATCGGCGGGCCGCTGAACCGCTCGGACTCGTGGTGGTCGCTGACCGGGCTGATCGGGATGTGGGCGTTCCGGGGCTTCGGCATGTGGATGGTCGAGGAGAAGGCGACCGGCGCCGTGGTCGGCCGCATCGGCCCGTGGATGCCCGACGGCTGGCCCGAGCCCGAGATCGGCTGGTCGCTCTACGAAGGGTTCGAGGGCCGCGGCTATGCCACCGAAGCGGCGCTGGAGGCCCGCGACTGGGCCTATCGCACCGCCGGCTGGACCACCGCGATCAGCCTGATCGCGCCGGAGAACGCGGCCTCGAAGGCGGTGGCGACCCGGCTGGGCGCCGCGCCCGAGGGCCGTTTCGTCCACCCCGAGGAAGGCTGGGAGGCCGAGATCTGGCGCCACCCCTCGGCCGCGGAGCTGGCCGCATGAGCACGGTGGTCACGATCCCCACGCTGGAGACCGGGCGGCTGGTGCTGCGCGCCCTGCGGATGGACGATTTCGAGCCGCTGGCCGCCTTCTACGCCGGCCCGCGCGCGGCGTTCATCGGCGGGCCGATGAGCCGCCAGCAGGCCTGGACCAAGTTCCAGTCCTTCCTGGGCATGTGGGCGCTGCGCGGCTACGGCATGTTCGCGATCGAGGAGAAGGCGAGCGGCGCCCTGGTCGGGCGCGCCGGCGTGCAGTGGCACGAGCAGGTCCCCGAGCCGGAGATGGCCTGGTCGCTGCTCGACGGGTTCGAGGGGCGCGGCTATGCGGCCGAGGCGGCGCTGGCCGCCCGGGCCCACGCGTTCGAGGCGCACGGCATCGACGCGCCGATCAGCCTGATCGACCCGGCCAACGCGCCGAGCCTGGCGCTGGCGCGCCGTCTGGGCTGCGTCCGCGAGCCGGCCGATTTCACCTATGCAGACGGCCATGTGGTCGAGGTCTGGCGCCACCCGGCGCAGGGCTCGGCCACGGCGGCGGCATGAGCGGGGGAGGAGAGACCATGACCGACACGGCGACGCAGACCGCCGGCGGAGAGGCCGAGCATGTGGTGCGCGCGCGCGAGGTGCTGGCCAAGCTGCGCGGCGACATCGACAACCTGGACGCGATCCTGGTCTACACGCTCGCCCAGCGGTTCAAGGCGACCCAGGCGGTCGGCCGGCTGAAGGCCGAGCACGACCTGCCCCCCGCCGACCCCGACCGGGAGGCCCGCCAGGTCGCCCGTCTGCGCCAGCTCTCGGCCGACGCCGAGCTGGACCCCGAGTTCGCAGAAGCCTTCCTGGCCTTCATCATCCAGGAAGTCATCCGCCACCACGAGAAGCTCAAGAGCTGATCGCGACGCCCGGGCCCCCGCGCCCGGGACCGGAAACGGGCGCGAACGCGCCTGGACCAGACCCCGGGCCGAAACGCCCGGACCCCAGACCCCGGGCCGAAACGCCCGGACCTCGGACCCCGGGCGGCGACGCCTGGACGCGAAACCCCGGGCCCGACAGCCCGACACGACCTGCCGGCGCCGCGCGTGCCGGACCGAAACCCAAGGAGACCAAGACCATGGCCATCAAGATTCGTCTCGCCCGCGGCGGTTCCAAGAAGCGTCCCTTCTACCGCGTCGTCGCCGCCGACAGCCGCGCCCCCCGCGACGGCCGCTTCATCGAGAAGCTGGGCACCTACAACCCCCTCCTGCCCAAGGACTCCGAGGACCGCGTGAAGCTCGACGTCGAGAAGATCCAGGAGTGGATCTCCAAGGGCGCCCAGCCCACCGACCGCGTCGCCCGCTTCCTCGAGGCCGCCGGCGTCCGCGACAAGGCCGAGCGCGCCAACCTCAAGAAGGCCGTCCCGGGCAAGAAGGCCACCGAGCGCGCCAAGGAGCGTGAGGAGAAGGCCGCCAAGGCCGCCGAGGCTGCGGCCGCCGCCGCCGCCGCCCCCGAGGCGCCCGCCGAGGCCCCGGCCGAGGACGCCTCGGCCGAGTGATCGGGACCGGGCGGGGGGCGCGTCCTCCCGCCCCGCTCCGGCGATCAAGGCTCTGTTAGAGCCGACCGGCTAGTCTGGCGCCATTTCCAGGCGGACAGGCGGAGGTCGGATCGATGGCCAGGAAGCGCGAGCGGAAGTTCTGGATCGGCGTCGGTTCCGGCGATCATGTCGAGGAGGCGGTGCAGCGCAGCTTCTGCCTGCTCAGCCACTCGACCGAGGTCGCGCTGGCGGCGATGCATCCCGGCGACGGGCTGGTGATGTTCGTGAAGCGGCCGACCGACCACGCCTCGGAGCTGGTCGAGCGCTTCGAGGCGATCGGGGTGATCGGCCCCGGCACCGCCTGGACCCGCGGGCGCGACGGCGGCGTGATCCGCCGCCTGCAGGCCCGCTGGATCGCGCCGGCGCATCCGGTCCATGCCGAGGGGCTCGCCTCGCGGCTGGACTTCATCAGGACCCCGGCCCGCTGGCGCGCCTCGCTGGCCAGGGACCGCAAGGCGATCGGGCGGGAGGATTTCGCCCGCATCGCCGAGGCGATGGACCTGCCCGGCTTCGCCTGGGAGGTTCGCCACGACCGCGGGCTCGATTTCGCGGTCGCCGCCGAGGGGCAGGACGCCCCCGGCGCCTCGCCCTCCGACCGCGGGCGGGGCCTGGCTGATCCGCGGTCGGGCGAGGGACCGTTCAGGATGCGCGGAAGACGATGAGCGAAGATCCGATCGGCAAGGTCTGCGTGGGCGCCATCGCCGGCGCCTTCGGGGTGCGCGGGGACGTGCGCCTGAAGAGCTTCTGCGCCGAGCCCGAGGCGATCGGCGACTACGCCCCCCTGACCGACGTCGGGGGCCGCGAGTTCGGGGTGAAGATCACCCGCCAGGTGAAGGGGGGCTTCGCCGCCCGCCTGACCGGGGTGACCACGCGCGAGCAGGCCGAGGCGCTGCGCGGCGTGCGCCTTTACGCCCCGCGCTGGAAGCTGCCCTCGCTGCCCACGGACGAGTTCTACCATGCCGACCTGGTGGGCCTGCCGGTCTACGACGGCGGCGGCGAGAAGCTGGGCAAGGTGCGCGCGGTGCATGACTTCGGCGCCGGCGACATGCTGGAGATCGTCTCGCCCGAGTTCCGCCAGCCGGTGATGCTGCCCTTCACCCGCGCCGCGGTGCCCATCGTCGACCTCGCCGCCCACCGCATCGTCGCCGACCCGCCGCCGGGCGTGTTCCCCGGCGACGACGACGACGACGGCCCCGAGCCCGGCGAGGACGCCGAGGCGTGAGCGACCCCGACACGCCCCACGGCCCCCGCCCCGACGCGCCCGCGCCCGCCCCCGCGCCCGGGGCGGCCCGGCCCGATGCAGCGGCGTCGCAGGCCGATGCGCCGGGAGCGATGCAGGCCGTCGCGCCCGGAACCAGGCGGCGCGATGCGGCTGCGGCCGAAGGCGCCCGGCCGCAGGCGGCCGCGGCCGCCGCGCCGGAGGGGCCGGCGCCGGGCCGCTCGCACGGGCGGCTGACGATCTCGGCGACCCGCCGGCCGCGCGACCTGATGGAGGAGACGCGGGTCAAGGGCGCCTGGCAGGCGACGGTGCTGACGCTGTTTCCCGGCATGTTCCCCGGCCCCCTGGGCGAGAGCCTGCTGGGCCGCGCGCTCGCCGAGGGGATCTGGGCGCTGGACCGCGTCGACCTTCGCGCGTTCGGCCTGGGGAGACACCGCGCGGTGGACGACACCCCCGCCGGCGGCGGCCCGGGCATGGTGCTGCGCGCCGACGTGGTCGCCGCGGCGCTGGACGACGCCCCCCGCCCCGGCCCGGTGCTGATGATGTCTCCGCGTGGCCGCCCCTTCGACCAGGGCATGGCCCGCGCGCTCGCCGAGGCCCCCGGCGCCACCTTCATCTGCGGCCGGTTCGAGGGCGTCGACCAGCGGGTGCTGGACGCCCGCGGCATCCACGAGGTCAGCCTCGGGGATTTCGTGATGACCGGCGGGGAAATCGCCGCGATGGCATTGATCGACGCGACGGTACGCCTTATACCCCGCGTCCTCGGGAACCCCGAGTCCGTGGAGACGGAGTCCTTCTCCGACGGGCTGCTGGAAGCCCCGCAGTACACGAGGCCCCCCGTGTGGGAAGGGCGCGAGATCCCGGAGACGCTCCTCTCCGGCAATCACGCCCGGATCGCGGAGTGGCGTCGGCAAGAGGCCGAAAGGCTGACCAAGGAACGACGACCCGATCTCTGGCGGGCGCACCGGGAGCGGCAAGGCTCCGGTCCGGACCCGATGGAAGCCCAGAGCGCTCGGTCGCGCAACAGTCCGTCCCCCGCCCATCCGGGTTCGGGGAAAAAAGACGGCCAGACACAAGGATAGAGGTCATGAACCTCCTGCAGACGCTCGAGCTCGAGCATGCCAAGGAACTTGGCAAGTCCATCCCCGACTTCCAGGCCGGCGACACCGTTCGCGTCGGCTACAAGGTGACCGAGGGCACCCGCACCCGCGTGCAGGCCTTCGAGGGCGTCGTGATCGGCCGCAAGGGCGGCAACGGCATCGGCGGCTCGTTCACCGTCCGCAAGATCTCGTTCGGCGAGGGCGTGGAGCGCGTGTTCCCGATCCACTCGCCCAACATCGATTCGATCGAGGTGGTGCGCCGCGGCCGCGTGCGTCGCGCGAAGCTGTACTACCTGCGCGCGCGTCGCGGCAAATCGGCCCGCATCGTCGAGAAGACCAACTACAAGCCCCGCGAGGGCTTCTCCGGCGGCCGCGCCCTGCCCGGCGCCGCCGAGTAAGACGCGCGGGGCCACGGCCCCTGCCGACGTCCCGAGGGCGCGCGCCGCAAGGCGCGCGCCCTTCGCGTTTCCGCCCCCTGCCCCGGCCGCCCTGCGCGTCTGCGGCGCCCTGCGCAGGCCGCCCTCCGCATCCCCGCCACCTGAGCCGGCGGCCCTCTGCATCGCCGCTCCCAGCGCCGGCCGCGCTTCGCGCCTGCAGCTCCCTGCGCCGGCCGCCCTGCGCGTCTGCGGCGCCCTGCGC
>CAXGVP010000311.1:0-5197 GCA_964013055.1 uncultured Albimonas sp. | reverse complement strand
ATCGCCGGGCGGGCAGGCAGCGCCGTCAACCGGGCGGCCGGCCTGCTCGACGACGCGGCGTTCGAGGGCGGCCGCCTGGTGATGGCGCGTCTGGGCGCCTCGACCGACCTGACCGACTATGCTCCCGTCGACCGTGGCGGTCAGCACCAGTTCGGCTTCGTCTCCGGCGGCGCCGTGGACGTCGTGGGATCCGCCGTGCAGATCGGCGGGATCGAGGTCGGCCAGATCGTCGAGGACGGCGCCGAGGGGCGCTCGCTGATCGTCGCGCTCACCGCCGCCGCCGACGCCCAGGCGGTGGAAATCCTGGTCGAGCACCTCGGCTACGCCAACGTCTCCGACGCGCCTGAGACCTCGCTGCGCATCCAGGTGATGCTGGAGGACGGCGACGGCGCCGCCTCCGAGCCGGTGGTGATCGAGGTCGCGGTGGTCCCCGACGCGGACGCTCTCCAGCCCGACGCCCCCGAGGCGCGGCTGAACGTCCAGACGACCGAGGATCAGCATGATCCCGACGTCGCCGCGCTGTCGGACGGCGGCTGGATCGCGGTGTGGACGAACGACGACCCCGACAGCTCCGGCTACGGCACGGTGATGCGGCGCTTCGACGCCGACGGCGCCCCCACCGGCTGGGAGATGGAGGTTCCGGGCGGCGTGGACACGATGTCCTCGCCGAAGGTGGCGGGGCTGGCGGACGGCGGCTGGGCGACGGTCTGGAGAGACGGCGACGGCAGCATCCGCCTGACGCGCCACGACGCCGCCGGCGCCGTGACCGAGGAGGCCCTGCAGGTCGAGACGACCATGCTGGGGACCCGCAACCGACCGGACGTCGCCGCGCTCTCGGACGGGGGCTACGTGGCGGTCTGGGCGGCGTCCGGAAGCGCCTCCTACGGGGACGGCAGCGGCTACGGGGTCTTCGCGCAGGCCTACAACGCCGCCGGCGCGGCGGTAGGCGGCGAGACGCTGATCAACGTCCAGACCGCGGGAAACCAGTACACCACCGACGTCGCCGGACTGTCGGGGGGCCGCTACCTCGTCGCCTGGACCGAGACCGACGCATCGGGCGACGGCTCCAGCTCTGCGGCGCGGGCGCGGATCTTGGATCCGTCCGGCGGCACGGCCTCGGACGAGATCGCGCTGAACCTCACCAGCCTCGGCATCCAGCAGGATCCCCAGGTGGTCGCGCTCGCCGGCGGCGGCTTCGTCGCGGCCTGGAGCAGCGACGGACAGGACGGCAGCGGCACGGGCATCTACCTGCGCGTCTTCGACGACGCGGGCGTGGCGCTGACCGACGAGATCCGGGCGAACGGCTACACCTCGAACAACCAGGTCGATCCGGCCATCGCGGCGCTGGCGGACGGCGGCTTCGTCGTCGGCTGGAGCGGCTATGGTCGGGAGGACGGCTCCACCACCGACGGCGACGGCGTGTGGCTGCAGGAGTTCGACGCCGACGGCGGACGGCGCGACGGAATGCGCATGGCCCACGATCACGAAGACGGAACCCAGTACGAACTGCGCCTCGCGGGCCTCGCGGGGGGCGGCTACACGGCCGTCTGGAGTTCGACCACCGACGCGCTCGGCGACGCCGAGGGCCACGCCGTCTCCTGGCGCGCCTTCGGCACGTCTCCGGCCTCGGCCGCGCCGAGACTCGAGGGGCTGGGCGACACGCTGACGCTGAGCGAGGACCAGGCGCAGGCCGGGGCGAAGCTGTTCGCTTCGGCGACGCTGTCGGATCTCGATTCCGCCGATTTCGAGGGCGGCGCCCTGCGCATCGAACGCACGACGCGCGAGTCGAACCTCGCGGGCTACGAGCCGCTGGACGGGCCGGAGCAGGACACCCTCTCGATCCTGCCCGGCGGGCAGGTCGGCCTTGCGGGCGCGGTCGTCTGGGTCGACGGGGTCGACGTCGCCGCCGTGATCTCCGACGGAGCCGGGGGAGCGCCTCTGGAACTGGCGTTCCTGGCCGGGGCGACGCCGGCCCGCGTGCAGACGCTGCTGTCGGCGATCACCTACACCAACGCCTCGGACGATCCCTCGCCCTCGCGTCAGTTCTCGGTGGAGCTGATCGACGGCGACGGCGGCTGGCTGAGCCCGGCGGCCGTGACCGTGGCGGTCCAGCAGACGGCCGAGCCCGACGCCCTCGTCCCGATCGGCCCCCAGGGCGTGCCGGCCGGAATGGAGAACGTGACCTCCGCCGCCGCGCCCGCGGTGGCGACCCTGGCCGACGGCGGCTGGGTCGCGGTCTACGACGCGCCCGACGGCATCTGGTTCCGCCGCTACGCCGCCGACGGCGCGCTGACCGGCCCCGCGGTGCAGGTCTCGGCGCCGGGTGAAACCGCCGACGCGCCGCAGGTCGCGGCGCTCGCCGGCGGCGGCTTCGTGATCGGCTGGGCCGGCTCCGGCCCCGAGGATTCCGGCGCGGCATGGACCCGCGGCTACGACGCCTTCGGCACGCCCCTCGCAGGCCCGGTCCAGGCCAGCCCGACCAGCGGCTCCACCCAGAACGCCACCCAGGTGGCGGCGCTGCCCGACGGCGGCTGGCTGGTCGCCTGGCGCGACGCGACCGGCGCCGACACGGTCCGCCTGCAACGCTTCGACGCCGCCGGCGATCCGGTCTCGCGCGATGGGCTCGTCGCGGGCGCCGACCCCTTCGGCGACCTTGGGACGACCAACGTCGCAACGCCTCTGGTCGCCGTCCTGCCCTCCGGCGAGACGGTGGTGGTCTGGCGCGAATATCGCAACCTCGGTCTCGGCGACGGCACGACCTACGACGTGCTCGCCCAGATGCTCGACGCCGACGGCGCGCCTCTGGGCGCGAGCTTCCTGGTGTCCGAGACCCTGGGCGGCCACCAGTATCCTCAGGCCCTGACGCTGACCGCAGACGGCGGCTTCGCGGTCGGCTGGACCGGCCGGGGCGAGGGCGGGACCTCCTCCGCCTACGTTCGGATCTTCGACGGCTCGGGCGCGGCGCAGACCGGCGAGATCCGGGTCAGCGACACCGACTCCGCCACCTCCATGGACCTGGTCGCCCTCGAGGACGGGCGCCTGCTGGCCGCCTGGCATTATTCCAGCGACCTCGAGGCGCAGCTGCTGACGTCGAGCGGCGCTCGGTTGGATTCCAACTTCAAGATCAACGACCTGACCAACGGCGCCGACGGCGGCGGCGCCCTTGCCGCCCTGCCCGGCGGCGGCGTCGTCGCTTTCTGGGAGGAGGCCAGCGGCCTCCAGAGCCGCCTCTTCGGCGACGCCGCCGATTTCAACCTCGCCCTCGCCCCGGAGATCGCGGGCCTGTCCAGCGCGCTCGAGCTGACCGAGACCGAGGCACAGGCCGGCCTGACCCGTCTCGACGCCGACGGCGCGGTGGCCTTCTCCGACGCCGACGCGACCGATTTCGACGGGGCGCTGCTGCGCCTTTTCGTGCGCCTGCGCGGAGACGTGGACGAGTTCGCAGGCATCGACGGCATCGCGCAGGACGTGCTGGGCCTGGCGACGGGCGACATCGGCGCGGGAGACGTTCAGCTCTCCGGTTCCGACGTCTCGGTGAACGGGACGGTGATCGGAACGCTGATCTCCGACGGGCAGGACGGCGCGCCGCTCGAGATCGCCTTCAACGCCGCCGCCGGGCGCGAGGACGTCGAGGCGGTGCTGTCCGCGCTGGGCTACGCCAACCCCTCCGACGCCCCCGCCGCCGAGCGCACCCTGACCGTCGAGGTGCTGGGCGCCGACGGCCACGTTTCGGTTCCCCACGACATCGTGGTCGGGGTGACGGCCGAGACCGACAGCGCCTTCGAGCCTGACGAGATCCGGGCCGTGAATGCCGAGACCGAGCGCAACCAGGTCGCCCCGATCGCCGTCGAACTGGCGGACGGGACCCTCGTGGTCGCCTGGACCTCCTACATCTCCGAGACCGGCTACTACCGCGCCCAGGCGCAGCTCTATTCGCCCGACGGCTCGCCGCTGGGCGGAGAGTTCGCCGCCTCGCCCGCCGCGTGGGCCGCCCCGGACACGCGCTCGACCGGCGTCACCGACGTTGTGGCGCTGTCGGACGGCGGCTTCGCCGTGCTGGTCTACCGCGACGCCTCGGGCGGCTCCGACGAGCTGTGGTTCGAGATCTTCGGCGCCGACGGCGTGTCGACCGGCGTCGCAGGCTCGCTGAACCCGGCGCAGGGCGCCGACGTGGGCGACGCGCGCGCCATCGCCACCGACGACGGCGGCTTCATCGCGGTCTGGCGCAACAACCTGAGCTCCGTCGACGGATCGAACCACGCCATCCAGACCGCCGAGGTCGAAGCCGACGGCTCGGTCGGCGCGATCGAGCGGGTGAACGCGGTCGAGACCTCCAGCACCCAGTCCGAACCGCGCATCGCCGCGCTCGTCGACGTGCTCGGCGATCCGGCCGGCCACGTGGTCAGCTTCTCCTCGAACACCGACGCCAGCGGCTACGGCGTCTTCGTGCGCCTCTACGGGACCGACGGCGTCGCCCTCGGCGACGAGGTGCAGGTCAACCAGTACGAAACCAGCACGCAGAGCGCCTCCGCCGTGGCCGGTCTCGCCGGCGGCGGCTTCGTCGTGGTCTGGGCCTCCTCTGGCCAGGACGGATCGTCCACCGGCGTCTACGGCCGGCTCTACGCCGGCGACGGCACGGCGCTGGGCGACGAATTCCGCGTCAACGAGACCGCCGCCAACGCCCAGGGCGACCCCGCGGTGCTGGCCCTCGCGGACGGTGGCTTCGTGGTGGCCTGGTCTGGCTACGACGCGACCACCAACTCCAGCTACGACGCCATGGCCCAGCGCTATGACGCGAGCGGCGCACGCATCGACGGCGAGTTCAATCTCTCGCCTGACGACGTCAGCGCAGACCAGTACAACCCCGCCCTCTTCGCCCTCGCCTCCGGCGGCTTCGGCGCGGTCTGGGACGAGGACACCTACGCCAACGGCGCCGGGGTCGACACCGGCGACGGCTCGGAGCGCGGCGTGAAGATGCGGCTCTACGACGACCCCGCCCCGGCGACGCCCGACGCGCCCGAGCTCGGAGACTTCGACCGCTACCGCACGATCCGAGTCTCCGACGCGTTGGCGGGTCCGCAGGCGCTCGACGACGGCATCGCCTTCGAGGGCACGGCAGCGGGTTTCGACGGCGGCTGGATCCGCCTCTACTGGGCGACCAACGGCATGGCGGAGGACCGGATCTCGATCCTCGCCT
>CAXGVP010000310.1:0-5207 GCA_964013055.1 uncultured Albimonas sp. | reverse complement strand
GAGCCAGCCCTTGAGCATCGCAGGCGGGCCGTACCACCAGGTCGGGTGCACGAAGATCAGCCCCTCGGCCCAGCGCACGTTCGCGAGATGGGCGGCGACGGGGACCTCGTTGCGGTCGCGGTCGTGGTAGCCGATCCGCTCCTCGCGGCGCATCACCGGGTCGAAGCCCTCGGCGTAGAGGTCGGTGAGGCGCACCTCGTGGCCGGCGTCGCGGGCGGTCTCCACCACCGCGTCGCGCACGGCGGAGCCGAAGCTGCCCTCCACCGGGTGGCAGTAGACGATCAGCAGTCGCATCTCAGGCCGGCGCCTTGGTGGCGGCAGGGGCGGCAGGGGCGGCAGGCGCGGCGCGCCAGCGCCAGGCGGCGTGGGCGGCGAGCGCGCCGAGCACCACCGCCCCCCCCGCCAGCGTCCAGGGGCCCGGGTTCTCGCCCAGCACGATCCAGACCAGGATCGGCCCGGTGACCACCTCGAGCAGGGTCAGCATCGAGGTCTCGGCCGCCGGCAGCCGGCGCGAGCCCCAGGAGATCAGGGCGATGGCGGCGGGCATGATGATCCCGCCCGAGGCGAAGGCCCAGGCGATCTGCTGGGGCTCGGGCGACCCGAAGCTTGCGAAGGGCAGGGCGAGCAGGCCGCCCAGCAGCCAGCCGGGACCGATCACCGGCGTGGCGGAGGCGGCCCGCAGCCGGCGCAGGATCACGAAGAAGGCCGCGATGCAGAAGGCGCAGAGGAAACCCGCCACGATGCCCTTCGTGGACAGCCCCCCCTCGCCCCAGGCGCCGAAGGCCACCAGGCCCAGGCCCGCGGCGACCGCGGCGATGGCGGCGGCGGTCTGGGGCGGGATCCGCTCGCCCAGGAAGGCGCGCGCCATCAGGGCGGCGAGCATCGGGGTCGCGGCGAAGGCCAGCATCGCGTTCGCCACGCTGGTCCACATGATCGAGAGGGTGAACAGCACGATCGTCGCCGCCTCCAGCCCCGCCAGCACCAGGCCCCAGCGGCCCAGGCGCCGGATCGCCCGCGGCAGGCCCCGGCCGTAGACCGCGAAGCAGCCCAGCGTGAGCATGGCGCCGCCGAAGAAGCCCCGCAGGCTCGCCAGGGCGAAGCCGTCCAGCCCCGACATCCGCATCGCCAGCGCGTCGGGCGTGAAGGCGAGCACCCCCAGCGCCACCAGCAGCAGGCCGCGGCGCGAGTCGCCCGGGGTCTCGGCGGGGGAGATCACGGGGGAGATCACCGGGGCGGGGGACGGCGACGGCACGGCTCCGCCGCCGGGCATGGCGGGTCCGGTTTCGGGTCCAGGCATGAGAGGTCGTCCGGGGGCTGGTCGGCGGAAGTCGGCCGAGGCGCGGACGCTAGCGACGATGGCGGGCCTTGTCCATCTGGGGGAGGCGAATTCGACCCCCCGGGGCGCGCCCCAAGCGCCCCGGACGTCACGGCGCCCCCTCGCGCGCCCTCGCCGGCGCTTGACGCGGCGCCTCCGGCCGGGTTCGTCTCGCCCCCGACAGACAAGGCCGGGACCGCGCCCGGCCGAGAGGAGGAAGATCATGACCGTCCTGTTCGTTCACGGCATCGGCGCCGGCAAGGAGACCTTCGAGGAGGTCGTCCCCCTCGTTCCCGGCTCGAAGGCGCTCGACATGCCGGGCTGGGGGGACGAGCCCTGGGGCGGTCCGGCCTCGTTCCCCGCGCTGGCCGACTGGCTGGCGGGCAAGATCGACGAGGCCGGCGGCGAGGCGGTGATCTTCGGCCACTCCTTCGGCGGCATGCTGGCGCTGGAGACGGCGCTGACCCACCCGGGCAAGGTGCGCGCCTTCGTGGCCTGCGCCACCTCGCCGGCCTTCGGCGGCCGCGATCCCAGCTTTGCCGAGCAGTTCCTGGCCGCGCGCCTCAAGCCGCTGGACGACGGCATGAGCATGGAGGAGCTGGCGGCCCGGTCCTCCGAGCAGATGGCGGGCGCGGGCGTCTCTCCCGAGCGGATGGCGCGGTTCGCGGCCTCGATGGGGCGGCTGGACGAGACGGTCTATCGCGACGTGGTCCGCTGTCTGACGACGTTCAACCGCCGCGACGACCTCGAGACGGTCACGCAGCCGGTCCTGTGCCTCGCCGCCGATGCGGACGAGACGGCGCCGGCGAAGACCATGGAGAAGATGGCCGGCAAGCTGCCGAAGGGCGAGTTCCAGGTGCTGCCCGGCGGCCACCTGCTGCCGGTGCAGTCGCCGGAGGCCACGGCCGAGGCGGTGAACGCCTTCCTCGCCCGCCTCTGAGCGCCGCGCAAGGCCACGCAGGGGCCCCGGGCCCTCCCTGCGCCGGCCGGGGGGCGGCGGGGGGGGGCGTTGCGCCTGCCTCGCAGACCTGCGCCTGCGGCAGCGGCGGGGAGAGGCCCCGGGTCGAGCCCGGGGCGCCCGTGGGGCGGATCCCGCGCCGGGATCGCCGAAGGCGGCGCCCGGGGAGGGCGTCGACGGCCGGAGCCCGCGGCCCTGACCTGTGCGCTGTCGGCGGGGGGGCGCAGGTGGGGCGGCTCAGGCGGGGCGGCGGGCGATCACCAGGTGGCCGGGCTCGGGCTCGCCGAGGTTGGTGCGGATCACCCAGGGCTCCAGCGCCGCGATCTCGAAGCCGCAGGCCGCGAGCGTCCTGCGGATGTAGCTCTCGGCATGGTGAAAGCGCTGGTGGGGGCCGACGGTCCAGCCGGCGGGGGGGAAGGCGTCCTCGGGCAGGGTCTCGGTCGAGACCGCGAGCAGCCCGCCGGGGACCAGCTGGGCGAAGGCGCCGGCGATGAGCGCCTCGAGCGCGCCCAGGTAGGGCAGCACGTCGGCGGCCGCGATCAGCTCCCAGGGGCCGCAGACGTCGCCGTCCTCGTCCTCCTGCGGGGCATGGAGGAAGGCCACCGCATCGCCCACATAGAGCGCGTCGTAGAGGCCGCGCTCGTCCGCCTCGCCCAGCATCTCCTCCGACAGGTCCAGGCCGGTGGAATGCCCCCGCTCGCCCGGCAGGGCGGCGTCGAGGGCGGCGGCCATCAGGCCGGTGCCGCAGCCGAGGTCGAGGAAGCTCGGCACTGCGTCGGCCGGCAGCAGGCCGGCCAGCATCTCCGCCAGCCGGGTGGGCGCGCGGTAGCCGAGCTGGCCCACCAGGATCTCCTCGAAGGAGGCGGCGTGCTGGTCGAAGAGCGTCGCCACATAGGCGGGCGGCGCGCGGTCGGGCGCCTCGCCGCGGCGCAGCGAGGCGATGCGCACCGCGGCGCCGCCATGGTCCTCGGGGTCCAGCGCCAGCACCTCGCGCCAGGCCTGGGCGGCGGCGTCGGCCTCGCCGGCCTTCTCCAGCGCCAGGGCGCGGGCGTAGGCGGCTTCAAGCGGATCGGTCGGGGCGTCGCCTGCGGGCGCGTCCTGGGGGGCGTCGGTCAACGTGTGGAGTTCCTGAGCGGCTTTTCGGGAAGGGGGGCGACCGCGGGCGTGGCGTAGCCGGTGCGGTCGTCGGGCCCGTCGTAGCTGTAGTCGAGAACGTGTTCCCCGCCGCGGCGCAGCACCTCGCGGCCCTTGGCCCCGGGGGCGAGCGGGTAGGCCATGATCCGTGCCCGCTGCGGGCGGCCCTGCGCGTCCGAGGCGATCACCGCCGCGCCGTGGCGGGTGTAGCGCTCCGAGGCGTAGCCGTCGGTCGGGCCGCGGTTCCAGCCGTCGGGGGCGCCCTTGTCGTCGTAGAGGTAGATGTCCCGCCAGCCCCGCGTCGGCCAGATCCAGGGGTCGGAATACTCCGCCTCGGTCTCGGCCCCGTCGTAGGCGATCGACTTGATCCGGCCGCGGGCGTCGTAGCTGCGCGCCTGGTGGGGCGGGAAGGCCACCGAGATGAAGGCGGGGGCCGAGATCGGCGCGCCCTCGACCTCGGCGAAGACCGCGATGTCGACGCGGTGCGAGCGCAGGCCGCGGGGCGGGGCGTCGACCGTGTCGTGCCAGTCCACCTCGATGCGCGCCTGCTCGCCGCGCTCGCCCGCCGGGACGATGCGCACCTTGTCGGGATCGCCGCGCAGCAGTCTCCAGCGGAAGGCGGCGGGGCGGTTCTCGGGGTCGCTCATCGTCCCGGCGGCGATCTGCATCGACATCGTCCGCTCCGTCCCGCGGAACACCCGCGCGATCGCCGAGGGCGTGTCGAACAGCGTCTGCGAGAGACCGTCGCCGAACAGGGTGACGCCGGGGGTCGGGCGGCTCTCGCTCTGGACCTGGAGGGCGACCAGAGGCGGGATCTGCTGGGGCTGCAGCGCGTTGGCCATCTCGACCATCCGCACCCGATCGACCATCTCCGGGTCGAAGACCGTGGGGTGCGCGGCCGCCGAGAGATAGTCCTCGTCGGTCTCGATCCCGGTCTGGCCGCGCCGCCACAGCATCTGCAGCGTCGGCGCGATCAGGCGGCGGCGGATCAGCTCCTGCTTGGTCTCGGGGCGAAACGCGGCGAGCATCGTGGCCACCGCGCGCATCGCGGCATGGGGCGAGCCGGAGCTGCCCTGGCTGATGATCATGTAGGGCGTGTTGGCGGGGAACACGTCGCCGTAGAAGCCGTCGTGGTCCTTGTGCTCGGGATAGATGTAGAGCTGGTTCGAGGTGTATTCGCGCCACAGCTCCTGCGGGCCGCCGGGCTTGGTCAGCCCCATGCGCGCCATGCTGCGCCACATCGAGGGCTGGCCGTAGGCGAGCGAGGCGTTGCCGAAGATCGGCGGATAGGGCTCGCCGTCGAGCGACACCGCCAGGCCTTCGGCGAAGCCGCGGCCGTAGCCCTGGGCGCGGACCTCCGGCGCGTGCTCCAGCCTCAGCACCTGGTGGAAGATGCCGGGCGGCAGGCGGGCGTGGTCGTCGTCGCGATTCTCGTAGAAGTCGCCGCGGTTGCCGCTGGCGACGCCGGCGTCGACCAGGTCGCGGAGCAGATCGAAATCGGGCGCGCCGAGCCGCATCGGGTAGGCCGGCGAGGCGTCCTCGGGCGGCGAGGTGAAGGCGGTGCGCACGACGCCGTCGACGGGAGACCACTCCGAATTCGCCTCGGTCATAGTCGCGACCCGGTCCACGACGGGGGCGGGGATCGCCACGTGGCGGGGCTCGGGCGGCTCGTCGGAGGCGGTTTCCATCGCCTCCAGCGCCGCCTTGAAGCCGGGGCGCTCGCGCAGCGGCTCGAACAGCGGGTTGCGGGCGATCTGGGCGACCCCGTCGAAGCCAGCCGAGGCGGCGAGCTTGAGCTCC
>CAXGVP010000309.1:0-5210 GCA_964013055.1 uncultured Albimonas sp. | reverse complement strand
CGGGCGGGCCCCCGCCCGGGGTTCAGGGCGGGCGGGCCCCCGCCCGGCCGGCCCCGGCCGGGCGCCTAGAGCAGGAAGTCCGCCGCCTTCAGCGTCCCGCCCTCCGGGTCCACCCCGAAGACGAGGTCGGCGCGCCCGTCGCCGTCGACGTCGGCCTCCACGATCAGGTCGCCGTCGCGGAGCGTGCGGATCCGAAGCTGGCCCGGGCGCTCGGAGAAATCGGCCTCGCCGATGAACCTGAAGGCGTCGTCGCGCTCGCTGGCCGGCTTGGCGTCGATGGCCGAGAGGTCGATCCGGTCCCCCTGCCGGCGCGAGAAATCCAGGATCAGGTCCAGGTCCTCGCCCGCGGCGCTGTCCTCGGGCGCGAGGAACACGAACCGGTCCCCGCCCTTGCCCCCGCGCATCGCGTCGGAGCCGAGCCCCCCGATCAGGATGTCGCGCGCCCCGCCGCCCTCGAGCGCGTCGCCGCCGGCGTCGCCCCGGAGCAGGTCCCGCTCGGCGCCGCCTTCCAGCTGGTCGTCGCCGGCGCCGCCGAAGAGCTCATCCTTGCCCGCGCCGCCCTCCAGCCGATCGTTCCCCCCCAGGCCGAACAGCGAGTCGCCGCCGCCCTCGCCCAGAAGGCGGTCGCGGTTCGCGCCGCCGTCGAGGTGGTCGCCGCCCGCGCCGCCCTCCAGCCGGTCCTTGCCCTCGTCGCCGGCCATCAGGTCGCCGCCGTCGCCGCCCTCGATTCGGTCGTCGCCGTCGCCGCCGGACAGGAAGTCGTCGCCGCCGTGGCCGAAGATCCGGTCCTTGCCGCCCGCGCCCCGGATCGCGTCGTCCTTGTCGTAGCCGGTCAGGAAATCGTCCAGCGCGGTCCCGGTCACGTCGACCGCCGGGCGCAGGTCGATGGTCGTCGCGGCGGAGAGGTCGCGCGTGCTGTCGGCGGTGTTCTCGAAGGCGAGCGAGGCGACCAGCAGACGCACGCCCTCCCCCGGCGCCTGGCCGAGCGAGGCGACCCGCAGGGCGGAGGCCTCGGCCAGGATCGCGCCCCCCACGGTGGTCGAGGCGATCACGTCGCCGTCGAAGTCGACGATCTGCACCTGCGCCTCGCCGCTGAAGGACGAGCCGAGCACCACGGCGTAACCCACGCCCGCGATCTCGACCGCGCCGGCGGAGGGCAGGAGGTCGGCGGTCGCGAGGAACTCGAGCTCCGCCACCTCCGCCGCCCCGGCGCCGGGCCTGGCCACCGCCAGCCGCAGCCCGCCCGAGACGGTCAGCGCCGCGACCGTGTTGCCCGCCGAGACCAGGGTCGGCGCGACGGGCGAGGCGACGTTAAGGAAGTCGAACGCGACGTCCGAGCCGGTCCCCGCCAGGCTCTCCATCGTGAATCCGGAGGCGAAGGCGCCGGGATCGAACAGCGAGGGCGAGCGCACCAGCGTGCCGTCGTCGAGCGCCAGCACCAGCGCGTCGGTCGGAACCGCCTGGTTCAGCGCCAGCATCTTGCCGGAGCGCGGGTTGAAGCCGAAGAGCTCCCCGGTGGGGAACATCTCCATCGCCGGCTCCGCCGGCTCGTCCGGCGCATGGCGCGCGAAGAAGCCCTGGGGCGCGAGCCGGCCCTCGAAGACCTCCAGCCGGCTCGCGACCTGCCGGCCGTCGTCGTTGAACAGGCGTGCGGTGAAGCGGGATTCCGACGTCTCCTCCCCCCTCAGCCGCCGGCTGAGATAGAGCAGGCCTCCGTCGTCGGTCGCCGCGATCGCGGCGGACAGGTTGAGGTCGGAGGGGGTCTCGACCTCGATCACCTGCGGCTCGCCCGCCGCCGCCAGCTCGCCCGTGGGGCCGGGGCGGAAGAAGGCGAGGCAGAGGCGGTCGACGTCCGTATCGTCCTTGCCCACCTGCGAGCGGTTGACGAACAGCACCGCCGCGCCCCCGTCCGACAGGCCGACGATGTCGAGGATCTGCGCGGCGTTGCGCAACTCTCCAAGAAGCAGGCTGAAACTGGTCACGGGTCCGATCCGATCATGCGGCGTCGCGCCAGTTGAGCGCGGGCGCGCGCCGCGTCCAACCTCTCGGCCGCCGGGGGCCCACGAAACCTTGCGTAGCGGCGCAGGCGCCACATGACGGAGCGAAATCAACCGGATGAATGAAGACGCCCGCCCGCGATGTGCGGGCGGGCGCGAGGCGCGCGGCAACGGCGCGGGCGTCAGCCGATCAGCGTCTCAAGCCGGATCGGGAACGACCGCGGACGCTTGCCGGTGGCGTGCCAGATGGCGTTGGCGATGGCGCCGGCGGCCCCGGAGATCGCCAGCTCCCCCACCCCCTTCACGCCCAGCGCGTTCACATGAGGGTCGTCCTCGTGCACCGTCAGCACCTCCATCGCGGGGATGTCGGCATGCACCGGCACATGGTAGCCGGCGAGGTCCGCATTCGCGATCCGGCCCGTGGCTGGGTCATGCACCGCCGCCTCGTGCAGGGCGAAGCTCAGGCCCCAGATCATGCCGCCCTCGAGCTGGCTTCTCGCCAGCTTGGGGTTGATGATCCGCCCCGCAGCGAAGGCGCCGACCATGCGGGTGACGCGCACCTGGCCGAGCTCGGGGTCCACCGCCGTCTCGGCGAAGATCGCCCCGTGGGAGAAGAAGGCATGCGCCTCGCCGGCCGAGGCGGGACGCGAGGACGAGCCCTCGCCCACCAGGATCTCCTGCCCCGCGCGGGCCAGGATCTCGGCGTAGCTTTCCGAGCGGCTGTCGTCGTCGGCCCGGTGCAGGCGGCCGTCGCGCGGGACCACGCCGGCGTTGCCGGCGCCGAACAGGGGCGACTCGGGGTCGTTCACCGCCAGCTCGGTCAGCCGCTCGATCGCGTCGGAGCCCGCCGCATGCAGCGCCGCCCCCGCCGTCGCCGTGTGGCCCGAGCCGCCGGCGATGCCCGCATCGGGCAGGTCGGAGGAGCCGGAGCGGAACTCCACCTGCTCGATGTCCAGGCCCAACCCGTCGGCGGCGATCTGGGCGAGCGCGGTCCACGCCCCCTGCCCCATGTCGACGCCCGAGGTCTCGACCAGCGCGGTGCCGTCGGCCCTCAGCGTCGCCCGCGCCTGGGCGGCGAAGAAGGTGGCGGGGAACTGGGCGGTGCCCATCCCCCAGCCCAGCAGCCGGCCCTGCGCGTCGCGCATCGAGCGCGGCTCGAGCGGGCGTTTCTCCCATCCGAAGACCTTCGCGGCCTCGGCATAGCACTCGCGCAGCGCCTTGGAGGAGAACGGCAGCCCCGTCGCCGGGTCCCGGTCGGCGTAGTTGCGCAGGCGGAACTCGAGCGGGTCCATGCCCATCGCATACGCCGCCTCGTCGATGGCGCATTCCAGCGCCGCCGAGCCCGAGGCCTCGCCCGGCGCGCGCATCGCCATCGGCGTGCCCTTGTCGACCCGGATGCCGCGGTGGCTGACCGTGAGGTTGGGCGTGGCGTAGAGGTTCTTGGAGACGTTGGCCGCCGGCTCCAGGAACTCGTCGAAGCTCGAGGTCAGGCTGTCGGAGTGGTGGGTCACGGCGGTCAGCCGGCCGTCGTCGTCCATGCCCAGCCGCAGGGTCTGGCGGGTGCCGCCGCGGTGGCCGGTGGGGCCGTACATCTGCTCGCGCCGGAAGACGTATTTCACCGGCCGCCCCAGCGCCCGCGCCGCCAGGATCGACAGCACGTAGGGCCCCGTCGGGATCGCCTTCGAGCCGAAGCCCCCGCCCAGGAAGGGCGTGCGCACCAGGATGTTCTCGGGCGGGATGCCCAGGAAGCGCGCGAACATCGGCCGGGCCATCACCGGGGCCTGGTTGGGCATGTCGAGCGTCACCCGGTCGCCGTCCCACTCGGCCACGACCGCATGGGGCTCCATGGCGTTGTGATACTGGTCGGGCGTCTCCCAGGTCCCCTCCAGCCGGTGGGGGGCCGTCGCCAGCGCCGCCTCCGCGTCGCCGACCGAATGGCCCGGAGGGGCGCCGACGCCGACGCTCTCGGGGGCGAAGGGCTCGCCGCCGTCGAAGCCCAGGCGGGGGGGCTCGGCCTCGATCTGCGGGGACAGCAGGCGCGCGGCCTCGGTCGCGGCCTCCAGCGTCTCGGCCACCACCAGGGCGATGGGCTGGCCGGCATAGCGGACCCGGTCGCTCTGCAGCACGTCGATCTTGAAGGCGAAGGGGAAGGGCTTGGCGTCGGGGTCGCCGGCCACGTCCGGGCGGTTGTCGTGGGTCCAGACCTGGACCACGCCGGGGTGGGCGCGGGCGGCGGCGACGTCCATCGCCACGATGCGGCCGCGGGCGACCGGCGCGGTGGCGGTGACCGCGTGCAGGCAGCCCTGCGGCCGGTTGTCGGCGGCGTAGGTCGCGGTCCCGGTCACCTTGGCCACGCCGTCGCGGCGCGACATCGGCTGGCCGGCGTTCGAGCCCAGGCGCGTGGGGACGGAGGCTGCAATGGCGTCAGACATGGGCGGGCGCTCCATACTCGGCATCGAAGGGGGAGGCCGGCAGCGCCGGCATCCGCGCGGGCGTCCCGGCCGCGGCCAGCGCCAGCGCGCGGGCGGCGGTGCGGCGGGCGAGCTCGATCTTGAAGGCGTTGTCGCCCGAGGGTCTGGCGTCGGCCAGCGCCAGGGCGGCGGCCTCGGCGAAGAGCGTCGCCGAGGGGGCGGTCCCCGCCAGCAGCGCCTCGGCCGCCTGCGCCCGCCAGGGCTTGTGGGCGACCCCGCCCAGCGCCAGGCGCGCCTCGGCGACCTTGCCGTCCTCGATCCTGAGCCCCGCGGCGGCCGAGACCAGCGCGAAGGCGAAGGAGGTCCGCTCGCGCAATTTCACATAGCGCGCGGCGCCCGCGAAGGCCGCGGCCTCGGCGGGCAGCACCAGGGCGGTCAGCAGCTCGGCCGGGGCCAGCGCCGGGACCGCCTCGTCGGCGCCCTCGGGCAGGGAGAAGAGGTCGGCCAGCGCCAGGCTGCGCGTCCCGTCCGGCCCCGCGACCTCCACCGTGGCGCCGAGCGCGGCCAGCGGCACGCAGAAGTCCGAGGGGTGGACCGAGCGGCAGCTCTCCACCCAGCCCAGCACCGCCTGCTCGCGCGGCTCTCCGGCCAGCCCGCCCGAGAGCATCGCGCGGGGATGCTGGAGGATGTTGCCCCCCACGGTGGCCGCGTTGCGCAGCTGGGCGGAGGCGCCCGAGAGCAGCGCCTCGGCCACCGCGGGGAAGCGCGAGAGGACGGACGGATGGCGCGCGACGTCCGAGTT
>CAXGVP010000308.1:0-5217 GCA_964013055.1 uncultured Albimonas sp. | reverse complement strand
GAACAGGCGCGGCCCTGTTCCCGGGTGAGTCAGGAGCCCGCCGGAGGCTCCCCCCGGCCGTCTCCGGGGCGCCCCCGCCCGCCGCAGGCCCAAGCCCGCCCGCAGGGCGCCTCCGTCCCTGCTTGACGATCCCCGCGCGCCCCGCTTCCCTGCGCGCGATGCATACCGAGCGCTTCGCCCCCTCGCCCAACGGCCGCCTGCACCTCGGCCACGCCTTCTCCGCCCTGCTGGCCCACGACGCCGCCCGCGCCGCGGAGGGCCGCTTCCTGCTGCGCATCGAGGACCTCGACCGCTCCCGCGCCCGGCCCGAGTTCGAGCGGGCCATCGAGGCGGACCTCGCCTGGCTCGGCCTGCGCTGGGAGGTTCCGGTCCTCCACCAGTCCGACCGCGCGCAGGCCTATGCCGCCGCGCTCGCCGACCTGCGCGCCCGCGGCCTGGTCTATTCCTGCGCCTGCACCCGCAAGGACATCCTCGCTGCGCTCGACGCCCCGCAGGAGGGCGGCCCCGACGGTCCCGTCTATCCCGGGACCTGCCGGCGCGAGCCCCCGGACCCCGCCCTGCCCCACGCCCTGCGCCTCGACATGGCGGCGGCCGTCGAGACCCTGGGCGGCGCCGGCGCCGTCTCCCGCCTCGTCTTCGAGGAACTCGACCAGGGCCCCCGGGGCGAGACCGGCCCGCAGGCGCTGCGCGCCGACTGGCTGGTCGAGGCCTGCGGCGACGTCGTGCTCGCCCGCAAGGACGGCGCCGCGGCCTATCACCTGGCGGTGGTGGTCGACGACGCCTTCCAGCGGGTCAGCCACGTCACCCGCGGCCGGGACCTGTTCCCCGCCACGCCGATCCACCGCCTGCTGCAGGCGCTGCTGAGCCTGCCGACGCCCCTCTACCGCCACCACCGGCTGATCCGCGACGCGGCCGGGCGGCGGCTCGCCAAGCGCGACCGCGACGCCGGCCTCCACGAACTGCGCGAGGCCGGCGTCACTCCCGCGGAAATCCGCGCGCGCGTCGGTCTTCCATGATCAGCCGCCGGATCAGGCCCGAGAGCAGCGGCAGCGAGAACAGCACCGCGAAGATCCGCGTCAGGTGGTGGGTCGCCACGAAGGCCGGGTCCGCGTCGATCGAGATCGCGATCAGCGACATCTCCGCCACGCCGCCCGGCGCATAGGCCAGCAGCGCCGCGAACAGGTCCACCCCCAGCGCCCAGGTCGCGAAGCCCGCAAAGGCGACCGACACGACCATCAGCAGCACCGTGCCCAGCAGCGTCCACAGCGCCGTCTCGGCGAAGAAGCGCAGCGGCACGCCGCGAAAGCGCGTCCCGATCGAGGAGCCGGTGACCACCAGCGCCGCCTCCACCATCCAGCCCGGCAGCCCTCCGTCGACCAGGCCCGGAAAGCGCAGCGCGGCCGAGGCGATCAGCGGCCCCATCAGGTAGGGCACCGGGAATTTCATCCGCCGGAACACCCAGATCAGCGGCAGCGCCAGCCCCAGCAGCAGCGCCAGGTCCAGCCCCGCGACCAGCCCCGCGGGGTTCCCGGGCGCATGCTCGGGCTGGGTCAGCCCGAGCCAGCCGAAGGCCACGATGGGCGCCGCCACCACCACCAGCGCCACCCGCAGCGAGTGATAAAGCGCCACCCGCCGCTCGTCCGAGCCCGCCTCGCCGGCGAACATGGCGATGGCCGTCAGCCCCCCCGGCATCGAGATCAGCAGCGAGGTCGCCCGGTCCATCCGCGACAGCGCGCGGAAGGTGACGTAGCAGGCCGCCGCGCCGACCGGCACATAGAGCACCGCCAGCGCCAGCGTCGCCGGCCAGCGCGACAGGCTCTCGGCGTCGGCGGCCGAGAAGCTCTCGCCCAGGAACAGGCCCACGACCGAGAGGAAGATCATCCTGAGCCAGATCGGAACATCCGCCGGCGCGCCCGCGACGGTGGCGAACATGTTGAAGAACAAGGCCCCCAGCATCCACGCCAGCGGCACGCCGGCGAGGTGGAACAGGAACCCGCCCGTCGCCCCGATCGCGAGCCCCAGCGCCAGCCGCTTCAGGTTCGGCCCGTTCAGCCGCTCCGCCCAGACGGCGCGGCCGGCGGCGTCCCAGCGGGCGCTCAAGCCCGTTCGGGGGCGAGGATCTCGACCTCTGCGCCCTCCCGCACGGCGGTGTAGAAGCACGAGCGGCGGTTGGTGTGGCAGGCGGGTCCGGTCTGCTCGACCAGCGCCAGCAGCACGTCGCGGTCGCAGTCGACGCGCAGTTCCACCAGCCGCTGGCGGTGGCCCGAGGTCTCTCCCTTGCGCCACAGCTGGTTGCGCGAGCGCGACCAGTAGGTGACCTGGCCGGTCGCCAGCGTGTCGGCGAGCGCCTCGCGGTTCATCCAGGCGACCATCAGCACCGTTCCGTCGCCCGCGTCCTGGGCGATGGCGGGGATCAGGCCCTTGTCGTCCCAGCGCAGGGTTGCGGGATCGAAACCGAGCGTGGGGGCGGCGGCGTCGACGGGCGGCGGCAGGGGGACGGGCAAGACCAAGGTCTCCTTATCGTGCGGGCCCGCGTCTTTTACACTCCGCCCCGGCCCGCTATCTAGGGGCTCAGGCGCCGCCCCTCCCGGGCCGCCCCGGAAAGGACCGCCATGACCGACGCGAGCGCAGAGCAGGACCTGATCGGCCTCTATTCCAAGCGCATCCTGGCGCTGGCGTCCGACATCCCGCACGCGGGCCGGCTGTCGGAGCCGCAGGCGAGCGCCCGCCGCCGCTCGCCGGTCTGCGGCTCGACGGTGACGGTGGACCTGGACGTGGCGGACGGAAAGATCGCCCGCTTCGGCCAGGACGTGAAGGCCTGCGCGCTGGGCCAGGCCTCGGCCGCGGTTCTGGGCGCCCAGGCGATCGGGCGGACCCGGGACGAGATCGCGACGGCTCACGCCCAGCTGCGCGCCATGCTCAAGTCCGGCGGCGAAGTCCCTGACGCGCCCTTCGACGGCTACGAGGCCCTGCTGCCGGCGCGCGACTACAAGCACCGCCACGCCTCGATCCTGCTCGCGCTCGAGGCGACCCTCGACGCGATGGACCAGGCCGCCTCCGGCGCCGGCGCCGCCCTGGGTTGAGGCCGCCTGCCCGGCGCCAGCGTCCCGGGCCGCCTCGCGTCCCCCATGTCCATCGCCGCCCACGACGGAAGGCCCGCGACCGAGGCGCCCTTCCCGCCGCCTGCGGACATCACCGCGCAGGACTTGGGCCGAGCTCCCGCCACCTGTGGCCGACAGCCCCGAGGGGCGAGCTAAACCTCGCGCCACCAGAGGCCGCCGCTGACGACAGAGGCGCACCTCCCGTCACCCGCGGCTGCCGCCGCCCAGCGCCGAGGCCGTCCTGTCGCCGCTGCGAGGCTCGCTGCAAGCGGCCCGCGACCGCGACCTTCCCGTCAGCGCTCGACGCCACGGTCAGACTGACGCCCTCAAGGCACGCCCAGCCCTGACGTCGCCCAGGCCGCTCTCGACGCCAGGTCGCCTCGCATCACGGCCCCGGCGGCGCCATCGTCCGGACTCCGTCCGCTCGGTCCGTCGAACGGCCCGGATCTCCGCATATCGCCTTTCCCTCTGCCGGCTTCTCCTCTCTCCAGATTGACCTCCACGTCGTCATCCGCCGACGATCACGCCGCCCGTTCCCCGCGAACAGCCTTGAGGTCGACGCCCCACCCGTCCCCGGCGGCGCATCCCGGCAGGCCAGAACGGAACAAGAACGACTTAATCCCGCAATGGTTAAGAAAAAGAAAAGGCCGCCGCGAGAGGCTCGCGGCGGCAGGTGTGCGGCTTTGCGAAGATCGGCCTCCGGCGACAGGCAGGCAGGGCCGGAGGGGCCGGACGAGGGGACCGGCAGGGACCGTTGAGGGATCTTCGCGCGCGACCGCAGGCGAAAGCGAACGTCAGGCGAGGGCGGTCATCGCGAAGCCGGCGGCGACCATCAGGCTCAGCGCGGCGAGACCCAGCGCGTCCTCGACGGCGGTGTCCGAGGTCTCCCGGCCCGCGCGATGGGCGGCGGAGGCGGCGAGGCGAGCGAGGGTTTTCATGGCGAGGCTCCGATCCCGAGGCGTTGCAGATCCGTTCCGTGTTGCCTGAAAGTTCCTCCGATTCCCGAGTCGGGTCAAGAACGATAACGGAACATTAAGGGATCGCCTGGATGATCATGGACATGTTTTGTCATCCACATGCCGATTCTCTCCTGCGCCGGCGCCCTCATCCGGCCGTCGTGCGGGTGGGTGGGTGGGGCGCGACGGCCCGATGGGGGCGCCGGCGCGCCTCCCCGCAAGCCACGGAGCGGGAACGGAAACCTGTCTCTCCCGACGCCTGCGCCGGGCCCCTCGCCGACCGGCCAGCCGACCGTGTCCGGAAAGCCCGGGATTGGAACGCACCCCGCGCGGCAGCGGCCGCGATCTCCGGCCCCGACGTGGCGCCCGGGCCACGGCCTATGGTCAACCGACCTTCAGCAGCCGCAGCGCCTCGTCGGCCTCCATCAGCCACAGGAGGGTGCGCATCGCCCGGCCCCGCTCGCCCTCCAGCGTCGGGTCGGTCGTCAGCAGCAGGCGGGCGTCGTCCTGGGCGACCGCCATCAGGTCGGCGTGCATCTCCAGGTCCGCCACCCGGAAATCCGGCAGGCCGGACTGGCGCGTGCCCAGCACGTCGCCGGCCCCGCGCAGGCGCAGATCCTCCTCGGCGATCCGGAAGCCATCCTCGGTCTCGCGCAGGATCTTCAGGCGCGCCTGGGCGGTCTCGCCCAGCGGCGGATCGTACATCAGCAGGCAGGAGGAGGCCGCCTCGCCCCGCCCCACGCGCCCCCGCAGCTGGTGCAGCTGCGCCAGGCCGAAGCGGTCGGCATGCTCGATCACCATGATCGAGGCGTTGGGCACGTTCACCCCGACCTCGATCACCGTGGTCGCCACCAGAACCCGGGCCTCGCCGGAGGTGAAGGCGGCCATGGCGGCGTCCTTGTCGGCAGGAGGCATCTGGCCGTGAACCAGCGTGACCCGGTCCCCGAACACGGCCTGAAGCTCGCGGTGGCGCGCCTCGGCGGCGGTGAGGTCGGTGACCAGGCTCTCCTCGACCATCGGGCAGACCCAGTAGGCCTGCCGGCCGGCCTCGACCGCCCGCCGAAGATGGGCGACCACCTCCTCCAGCCGGCCCGAGGAGACAAGGACCGTCTCGACCGGCTTCCGCCCGGGCGGCTTCTCGTCGAGGATCGAGACGTCCA
>CAXGVP010000307.1:0-5249 GCA_964013055.1 uncultured Albimonas sp. | reverse complement strand
CCAAGAGCAGGTAAAGGTCGTCGCTGCTGCGAGCACGGATGGGCACCGCGAGCACCTCGAGCTGGCGCAGGGCGCGCACCCGGCCGCGGCTGACGGGGATGCGCTCGCCCCCCGCCAGCGCCAGCATCGCCCGGTCGCCGTCGCGCCAGGCGTCGAGCACCGCCGCGCGCGCCACCCAGTGCGAGCGGTGGACCTGCATCCCCTCGACCGGGGCGCATTCGGCGATGGCGTCGCCCAGGCGCAGCAGGATCAGCTCCACCCCGCGGTCGGTGGCGACCTCGACGTAGTGGTCCTGCATCGACAGGCGGCGCAGCTCGCCCCGCCGCTCGGGCGAAAGCCGCTGGAGGATGCGCGGACCGGCCTCGGCCGGGTCGGCGCCGGGAGAGGCGGCGCCGGGGGAGGCGATATCGGGGGCGGCGCCATCGGCCGGCCGCGTCTCGGCCGGCGCGGGCGGCGGGGCAGGGGGCTCGGCCTCCCGCGGGCCCAGGCCGCCGGCGTCGCCCAGCGGCGTGGAGGTGGCGCGGGCGTTGATCGCGAGGATCGTGGTCAGCGCCGCCGAGACCGGCAGCACCGCCGTCACCGCCGCGAGCGTGAAGGGCGAATCGAGGAACAGGGCCCGCACCGCCGCCACGATCGCGGCGATCGGCAGGGCGGTGATCGCGACGGTCATCGCGATGCGTTCGACCAGCTGCACCTGCGGACGCAGGGCGGTGACCACCGCCCCGCCGAGGATCCCCACGCTCCAGCAGGCGGAATGCAGCAGGCACCAGAAGGCCACCAGCTCGCCGGAGGAGAGTCGCTCGCCGGTCCCGAAGGGTCCCGCCAGGCAGAACAGCGCGACGGTGCACACGAAGGCGATCCACAGCCTTCCGCTGCGCAGGCGGAGCTGCAGTTCACGAAGCGCGAGATGCATGTGTAGGGAAATGCTCATGTATCGATCGTCATTTGCGAAATGGCGGTTGCGGTTCGCGAAACCCAGATTGCCGCCGCGGCGACGCGGAGTCCACATGCCCATCGCATCGCGTCCGGGCCTGCCGCCCGGTCGTGACGCGAACGGGAGGCTGATCGCCGCGCGCCCGGCACGGCGTCTGGCGGATCTCGCCCGTTCCCGACCCTCGCGGTCGCCCTGCTGGGGCGGGCGGTCCGTGCGGCGGTCGAGCGGGAGGAGGCGCGCGCGGTCGACGGACCCGCGCGCGCTTCTCCCGCAGTTCGCCCCGTCCTCCTGACTTTCCGGTCTCCCTGACTTTCCCGTCTCCCTGACTTTCCAGCATTTTTTCGCGCCGCCGGCCCCCTTGCGCCCTTCCGTGGCGTCGATCCGGGGGGCGATTTGGGTCCCGAAATTTGGGGTATCCATGCACCCCATTGCGAAGCAGCTGAAAACAGGGCGAAAATCTGGAGAGGTTCGGCGCGAACCCCGTTGACTCGGCCGTGGGAATGCTTAGAAGACGCGCATCCGTCCGGCGAAGCTCCGCGCCTCGCCCCTGACGCCGCCGGCCGCCCCGTTCCTCCGGGAGCGTCTGGGCCCGGAGATGAAAGAGACGACGAACCGATGAAGACCTTTTCCGCCAAGCCGGCCGACATCGACAAGAAGTGGGTCGTGATCGACGCCGAGGGGCTGGTGCTGGGCCGCCTCGCGTCCCTGATCGCCATGCGCCTGCGTGGCAAGCACAAGCCCTCGTTCACGCCGCACATGGACATGGGCGACAACGTGATCGTGATCAACGCCGAGAAAGTTCAGCTGACGGGGCGCAAGCGCACCGACAAGAACTACTACTGGCACACCGGCTACCCGGGCGGCATCAAGTCCCGCACCGCCGGCCAGATCCTCGAGGGCAAGTTCCCCGAGCGCGTGGTCGAGAAGGCCGTGCAGCGCATGATGCCGGGCGGTCCGCTGACCCGCAAGCAGCTGTCCAACCTGCGCGTCTATGCGGGCGCCGAGCACCCGCATGAGGCCCAGACCCCCGAGGCGATCGACGTGGCCGCCCTGAACTCCAAGAACACCCGGAGCGCCTGACGATGGCCGACGAAGACGTGAAGACCCTCGACGACCTGTCCGAGCTGACGCTGGAGGGCGGCGCCGAGATCGAGCCCGCGGCCCCGCGCGAGCCGGTCCGCGACTCGCTGAACCGCTCCTACGCGACCGGCAAGCGCAAGGACGCCGTGTCCCGCGTGTGGGTGAAGCCCGGCACCGGCAAGATCACCGTCAACGGCAAGGAGGCCGACGCCTACTTCGCCCGCCCGGTGCTGCAGATGGTGATCGCGCAGCCCTTCGGCGTGGCCGGCGTCGACGGCCAGTTCGACGTGATGTGCACCGTCAAGGGCGGCGGCCTGTCGGGCCAGGCGGGCGCCGTGAAGCACGGCATCTCCAAGGCCCTGACGCTGTGGGATCCGTCCCTGCGTCCCGCCCTGAAGGCCGCCGGCTTCCTGACCCGCGACAGCCGCGTGGTCGAGCGCAAGAAGTACGGCCGCCGCAAGGCCCGCCGCTCCTTCCAGTTCTCCAAGCGCTGATCCGCGCCCGGACCCCCCGGGGTCCTGGAGACCGAGGAAAGACACGCCCCGCGCCCCTCGGCGCGGGGCGTTTTCATTTGCGTGCGGTTTCGGCTTGCCCGCCGGCGCCCGTCGCGGCAGAAGCCGCCCCGGGAGCCCGCGACAGGAGATCCCCCGGATGAGCGCCGTCGCCCGCGAGATCAGCTACGCCCACGGGGTCCGCACCCGGGCGGGCCGCGCCCTGGTGCGCACGCTGGAGAACCTCACCGGCCGCCCCTCCCTGATCCGTCTCGCCCGGGACTACGAGCACGAGGTCGCCGCCGGCGCCGACTTCTGGGAGGTGATGGTCCGCCGCTACGGGCTGACCGTCGACTTCGGCGGCGAGGGCCTGGCCGGCATCCCCGCCGAGGGGCCGCTGGTGCTGGTCGCCAACCACCCGTTCGGCATCCTCGACGGGCTGATCATGGGCCGGGCGCTGTCGGCGCGCCGCTCCGACTTCCGCATCGTGGCCAACCGTGTGTTCCGCAAGGCGCGCGAGCTCGACGAGGTGATCCTGCCGATCTCCTTCGACGGCGACCGCGAGGCGCGGAAGCTCAATCTCGACACCCGCCGCCGCGCCGTCGCCCATCTCGAGCAGGGGGGCGCGGTCGGGATCTTCCCGGGCGGCGCGGTCTCGACCTCGCGCGAGCCGTTCGGGCGGCCGATGGATCCCGCCTGGCGCACCTTCACCGCGCGCATGATCTCGCGCTCGGGGGCGACGGTGGTTCCGCTCTGTTTCGACGGGGCGAACTCGCGCCTGTTCCAGCTCGCCTCGCATCTGCATGCGACGCTGCGGCTGGGGCTGCTGATCAACGAATTCCGCCGCCGGGTCGGGGGCGTGGTGCAGGTGCGCGTCGGCGCCCCGATCCCGGCGGAGGAGATCCTGCGCCTGCACGCCGACCCGGAGGCGCTGATGGACCATCTGCGCCGGGCGACCTACGCGCTGTCGGGCATGCGTCCGGCAGAGATCGGCTACGGCTTCGACTTCGACGCGGCGCGGAGCTGACGCGGACCCCGCGCTCCGCGTTGCGTGGAGGGGTCGACGGGTGTAAGGCCGGCCGGCACTTCCTCCAGCGGAGACGGGAACATGGACAAGGCGCGCATCGCGATCATCGGGGCCAGCGGGTACACGGGCGCCGAGCTCGTGCGTCTCGTCACCACGCACCCGGGGATGCGGGTCGCGGCGCTGGCGGCCGACCGGAACGCCGGCAAGCCGCTGGCCGAGATCTACCCGCATCTCTCCCACCTCGACCTGCCGACGGTGGTGAAGGCCGAGGAGATCGACTTCTCCCAGATCGACCTCGCCTTCTGCGGCCTGCCGCACGCCACCGCCCAGGCGGTGATCGGCGGGCTGCCGCGGGACCTCAAGGTGGTGGACCTCTCGGCCGACTTCCGGCTGCGCGACGCCTCGGTCTACGAGCGCTGGTATGGGCACGAGCACCACGCGCCCGAGCTGCAGGCCGAGGCCGTCTACGGCCTGCCCGAGTTCTACCGCGAGGAGATCCGCGCGACCCGGCTCTGCGCCGGCACCGGCTGCTTCGTGGTCAACGGCCTGCTGCCGCTGGTGCCGTTGGTGGAGGCGGGGGCGATCGACCTCGAGGAGATCGTGATCGATTCCAAGACCGGGATCACCGGGGCGGGGCGGTCCTCGGCCGAGTGGAAGCTGTTCTCCGAGGTGACGGCGGGGACCAAGGCCTACGGGCTGGGCGGCACGCACCGCCACACCTCGGAGTTCGACCAGGAGCTGTCGAAGGCTGCAGGGCGGGAGGTGACGGTGATGTTCACGCCGCACCTGCTGCCGATGAACCGGGGCATCCTCGGCACGATCTACGTGAAGGGCGACGCCGCGCGGATCCAGGAGGTGCTCGAGGCGCGCTACGCCGACGAGCCGTTCGTGCAGGTGCTGCCGATGGGCTCGGCGCCGCTGACCCAGCATGTGACGGGGTCGAACCTGTGCCGGATCGGCGTGACGCCGGACCGGCGTCCGGGGCGGGCGGTGATCGTCTCGGTCATCGACAACCTGGTGAAGGGCGCCTCGGGGCAGGCGGTGCAATGCGCCAACCTGATGCTGGGCCAGCCGGAGACCGCAGGCCTCGAACTGGCCCCGATGTTCCCCTGACCCTTGCCGCCCGAGCGGCAGCGAAGCGGCCGGCGCCCGGACACGGGCGCCGGCCGTTTTGCGTCCGGCCGCGGGCCTCGCGCGCACGGCGCGGCCGCTGCGCCTGCCTCCCGCGGCGGCGCCGCGTCGCCTGTCGTGTCGGTTGCAGCCGCTTCGCCCGCGGCGCGTGACCGGCGTCGCGCCTGTCGCAAGCGTCGCCCAGGGCGGCCGTCGCGCCGGGCGACGACGGTCGCCCCGCGCCGCGGGCCCGGCGTCGCCCCCCGGCGCGACCGGAGTCGCGGCGCCTCCGCCATCCGCCGAAGGCGACCGGCCCCGCTTCTCGGGGCCACGTCGGAAGCGCCGCGTCGACTATTGCGCGAAGTCCGAGGTCTCGCCCGCGGCGCGGGGCGACCGTCGGCGCATGGCGCGAGGGTCGCCTCTGGCGGCGGTCGGTCCGGGCGCCGCCGCTCGGGCTGCGCCGCGGGCCGGACGCCTGCGCCAGGGGCAACCGGAGTCGCGGCGCCTCCGCCCTGCGCCGAAGGCGACTGGATCCGCTTCTCGGGGCCACGTCGGAAGCGCCGCGTCGACTGTTGCGCGAGGTCCGAGGTCTCGCCCGCGGCGCGGG
>CAXGVP010000306.1:0-5272 GCA_964013055.1 uncultured Albimonas sp. | reverse complement strand
CAGCCGGTCCTGTTCCGCCGTCGCCGCCGGCGCCGCCAAGCCCGCCCGCAGGGCGCCTATGGGCCGGGGAACCCGGCCCTCCGAGTCGGCCCGCGGGCTGCGGCTTGGGGTCCGGATCGGGCCTGGGGGGCGCCCGCGCGGTCACGTCCTCGCGGGGCGCGCTTGAAACGGGGGGAGGCGCGGCCTAACCCTTGAAGGGACGGACACAAGGGAGATCCGCCCATGCGCAAGCGCCCCGCCGACCGACGCCGCCTCGACCTGCCCGCCCCCCCGGGGACGGACGCCGGCGCCGGCGCGATCTCGCGGCGGGCGCTGGGCCTGGGACTGGCCGCCTTCGGCGCCGCGGCGTCCCTGGCGCCCCGCCTCGCAGGCGCCCAGACAGCCGCCCCGGCCGGCGCCCCCGCGGCGGGCGAGGGCGGCGCGATCGTCTCGCACGGGATCTCCACCTTCGGGGACCTGAAGTACGCCCCCGACTTCGCCCATTTCGACTTCGTGAACCCCGACGCCCCCAAGGGCGGCGCCTGGTCGGGCCGCGGAACCGGCGCCTCGAACACCTTCGACAGCCTCCACCCGTTCATCCTCAAGGGCGAACCGGCGCAGGGGCTGGGCGCGCTCTTCGACACGCTGCTGACCGGCTCGCCGGACGAGATCGACGCCGTCTACGGCCTGCTCGCCGAAAGCCTCGAATACCCCGAGGACCGCTCGTGGGTGATCTTCCGCCTGCGGCCGGAGGCGACCTTCTCCGACGGCTCCCCCGTCACCGCCGAGGACGTCAAGTTCACCTTCGAGATCCTGCGCGACAAGGGCCACCCCTCCTACCGCATCCAGTTCCGCGACGTCGAAGGCGCCACCGTGCTCGACGAGCGCGCCGTGCGCTTCGACTTCAAGGAGGGCGTCTCTACCCGCGACCTGCCCGCCATGGTCGGCGGCGTGGCGATCCTGTCCAAGGCCTGGTGGGCGGAGCGCGACTTCACCGCCTCCACCCTCGACCCGGTCCTCGGCTCCGGCCCCTACCGGGTCGAGGTGGCCGAGCCCGGCCGCCGCATCGTCTACGCCCGGCGCGAGGACTACTGGGCCGCGGACCTGCCGGTGAACGTCGGCTCGAACAACTTCGACCGCTACGTCTTCGAGTACTTCAAGGACTACACCGCCGCTTTCGAGGCCTTCAAGGCCGGCGCCTTCACCTTTCACGAGGAGTTCTTCTCCAAGATCTGGGCGACCGAATACGGCTTCCCCGCGATCCAGAAGGGCTGGGTGGTCAAGGACCAGGTGCCCGACGGCCGCCCCTCGGGCACCCAGGGCTTCTGGATCAACATGCGCCGCCCCCAGTTCCAGGACCCCCGCGTGCGCGAGGCGCTGTCGATGGCCTTCGACTTCGAGTGGTCCAACAGGACGCTGTTCTACGGCCTCTACGAGCGCACCACCTCGTTCTTCGAGAACTCGCCGATGAAGGCCGAGGGGATGCCGTCCGAGGCCGAGCTCGCCCTGCTCGAGCCCCTGCGCGCCGACCTGCCGGCGGCCGTCTTCGAGGAGGCGGCCTACACGCCCCCCGTCACCGACGGCTCCGGCTCCGACCGCCGGGTGCTGCGGCGGGCGATGAAGCTGCTCGACGAGGCCGGCTGGACCGTGAAGGACGGGATGCGGGTCGACGCCCAGGGCCAGCCGCTGACCATGGAGCTGCTCGACGACAGCCCCACGTTCGAGCGGATCATCGGCCCGATGATCGCCAACCTGCGCAAGATGGGCGTGGACGCGACCCTGCGCGTGGTCGACCCTGCCCAGTACCAGCAGCGCCAGGAGGATTTCGACTTCGACGTGGTCCCCGGCCGTTTCGTGATGTCGATGACGCCGGGCCAGGGCCTGCGCTCGCTGTTCGGCTCGGAATCGGCCGACCAGCCGGGCACGCCGAACCTCACCGGCCTCGCCAATCCCGCCGTCGACGCGCTGATCGAGAAGGTGATCGCCGCCGACAGCCGAGAGGCGCTCGACACCGCCGCGCGCGCGCTCGACCGGGTGCTGCGGGCGCTGCACATCTGGACGCCGAACTGGTACAAGGGCGACTACAACATCGCCTATTGGGACGTGTTCGGCATGCCCGAGACCCCGCCCCCCTACAGCCGAGGCGACGGCTACTGGTGGTGGGACCAGTCGAAATACGAGAAGCTCAAATCGGAGGGCGCCCCGCTGTGACCCCGGAAGAGACCCTGATCCTGATCGGCATGGCCGGCGCCGCCGCGGCGGCCGCGGCCGCCGCCTTCGGCCAGTCCGGCCGCCGGCCCGAGCCGATCCGCGTGCGAAGCGACGACAGGGGCGGCCGTCGTCGCCCCGAGCCCGACGCGGACCGGAATTCCTCGCGGACCGACGCCTGAATGGGCGCCTATATCCTTCGCCGCATCCTGCTGATGATCCCCACGCTGCTGGGGATCATGGCGATCAACTTCGCGGTCATCCAGTTCGCGCCGGGCGGCCCGGTGCAGCAGATCATCTCCCAGCTCTCCGACCCGGCCTCGGCCACCGACCGCTTCACCGGCGGCGGCGGAGGGGAGGCCGGCGGCGGCGGGGGCGGCGGGGCCGCGCCCGGCGGCGACTATCGCGGGGCGCAGGGGCTCGACCCCGATTTCATCGCCGACCTCGAGCGTCAGTTCGGTTTCGACAAGCCGCCGCTGGAGCGCTTCGGCCTGATGATCTGGAACTACGTCCGCTTCGACTTCGGCGAGAGCTATTATCGCTCGATCTCGGTGCTGGACCTGATCCTGGAGAAGATGCCGGTCTCGATCAGCCTGGGGCTGTGGACGACGCTGCTGGCCTACCTGGTCTCGATCCCGCTGGGCATCCGCAAGGCGGTGAAGGACGGCTCGGTCTTCGACGCCTGGACCTCGGGCGTGGTGATCGTGGGCTACGCGATCCCGGGCTTCCTGTTCGCGGTGATGCTGCTGATCTTCTTCGCCGGCGGCAGCTACCTGCAGTGGTTCCCGCTGCGCGGCCTGGTCTCGGACGACTTCGCGACGATGTCGACGGGGGCGCAGATCCTGGATTACTTCCACCACATCGCCCTGCCCGTGCTGGCGATGTCGATCTCGGGCTTCGCGACGCTGACGCTGCTGACCAAGAACAGCTTCCTCGACGAGATCCGCAAGCAATACGTGATGACCGCGCGGGCCAAGGGCCTGTCGGAGCGCAAGGTTCTCTATGGCCACGTGTTCCGCAACGCGATGCTGATCGTGATCGCGGGCTTCCCCGGCGCCTTCATCTCGATCTTCTTCACCGGCGCCTTCATCATCGAGATCGTGTTCTCGCTCGATGGGCTCGGCCTGCTGGGCTACGAGAGCGTGCTGAACCGCGACTACCCGGTGGTGTTCGGGACGCTCTATCTCTTCTCGCTGCTGGGCATGGTGGTGAAGCTGATCTCGGACCTGACCTACGTGTGGATCGACCCGCGCATCGACTTCGAGAGCCGCGCGACATGAACTGGATCGAGACGCAGGACGCCCCCGATTCCGTCTCCTCGCCCGAGACGCCCGCCGGCCCCGCGCCGGGGCCCGCCCTCGCGCCGCCCCCGCGCCGCGGGCTGTTCAAGCTGGACCCGCTGCAGCAGCGGCGCTGGGACAATTTCCGCGCCAACGGCCGGGCGTTCTGGTCGCTGTGGATCTTCCTGGTGCTGTTCGTGGTGGCGCTGTTCGCCGAGTTCGTGGCCAACGACAAGCCGTTCCTGGTGGTCTACCGGGGCGAGGCGATGTTCCCGATCTTCGAGTTCCACGCCGAGACCGACTTCAACGGCGACTTCGAGACCGAGGCCGACTACCGCGCCGTCGAGGTCCGCTGCCTGATCCTGACCGGCGGCCTCGACAGCTGCTTCGACGCGCCCGAGGACCTGATCGCCCAGATCGAGGCCGGCGAGGAGGTCGAGGGGGCCGAGCCCGGCTCGATCTGGTGGCCGCTGATCCCGTTCAGCTACGACACGATCAGCTACGGCGTCGCCACCGCGCCCTCCGCCCCCGACGCGATGCACTGGCTGGGCACCGACGACCAGGCGCGCGACGTGCTGGCCCGGGTGATCTACGGTTTTCGAATTTCGGTGCTGTTCGGCCTGGCCTTGACCGCGCTGGCTTCCGTGATCGGCGTCGTGGCGGGCGCGGCGCAGGGCTACTTCGGCGGCTGGGTGGACCTGACCTTCCAGCGCATCGAGGAAATCTGGTCGGCGATCCCGATGCTGTTCCTGATCATGATCATCGCCGCGATCATCGAGCCGACCTTCTGGTCGATGCTGATCCTGCTGTCGCTGTTCCAGTGGACGGCGCTGGTGGGCGTGGTGCGGGCCGAGTTCCTGCGCGCGCGCAACTTCGAATACGTCCGCGCCGCCCGCGCGCTGGGCGTGGGCGACTGGACGATCATGTTCCGCCACCTGCTGCCCAACGCGATGGTGGCGACTCTGACGATGATGCCCTTCATCCTCACCGCCTCGATCTCGACGCTGGCGACGCTGGACTTCATCGGCTTCGGGCTGCCGGCCTCCTATCCTTCGCTGGGGGACCTGGCGTTGCAGGGCAAGAACAACCTGCAGGCGCCGTGGCTGGGCTTCACCGCCTTCTTCACCTTCGCGATCATGCTGTCGCTGCTGGTCTTCGTCTTCGAAGGCGTGCGCGACGCCTTCGACCCCCGAAAGGCCTTCCGATGAGCCGCCTGCTGGACGTCCGCGACCTGACCATCGGCTTCCGCGGCCAGGACGGGGTCTCGGTCGCCGTGCACGGCGTCTCGTTCCACGTCGACCGCGGGGAGACGGTGGCGCTGGTGGGCGAATCCGGGTCCGGCAAGTCGGTCACCGCGCTCTCGACCGTCGGCCTGCTGCCGGAGGCGGCGCAGGTCTCCGGCTCGGTCGTCTACGAGGGCACGCAGATGGTCGGCGCGCCCGCGCGCGACCTGCGCCGGGTGCGCGGCAACGACATCAGCTTCGTGTTCCAGGAGCCGATGACCTCGCTCAATCCGCTGCACACCATCGAAAAGCAGATCGGCGAGAGCCTGGCGTTGCATCAGGGCCTGCGCGGCGGGCCTGCGCGGGAGCGCACGCTCGACCTGCTGCGCAAGGTCGGCATCCGCGACCCGGAGGAGCGGCTGGGCGCCTATCCCCACCAGCTTTCGGGCGGCCAGCGCCAGCGGGTGATGATCGCGATGGCCTTGGCGAACGGCCCCAAGCTGCTGATCGCGGACGAGCCGACGACCGCCCTCGACGTCACCATCCAGGCCTACATCCTCGACCTGCTGCAACAGCTTCAGC
>CAXGVP010000305.1:0-5278 GCA_964013055.1 uncultured Albimonas sp. | reverse complement strand
GGTTGCGCCCGTGATCGATGCGCCGGGGGTGGGCGGGTGGGCCGCGCATCGATCATGGGCGCGACCGGGGCGCCCCCTCGTGAACGCATCCTGAAAAGTTTACCTTAGGTCATTTTCATTGACCGCCGGCGCCCTGCGGCCGCATCCTTCCCCGCCCGCTGCGTACCGGGCGACAACCAGGGAGGATGCGACATGCCGGAAGACGGCATTCCGAGCCTGAACATCAAGGCCATCGCCAAGGGCGAGACCTCGACCCGCGAGGACATCGACGACGCGATCCAGCAGGCGCTGCTGGAATTCAACGTCGGCCGCCTGCGCGACAAGAGCATCCAGCCGTTCCCCTCGAGGGACGACGACGGCGACGGCCAGACCTTCGACACCGACGGCGCCTTCGACGGCCCCAACGACCTGTTCGGCTGACGCCCTCCGCCCGCCCCGCCGCTCGACGGGGCGGGCCGCGCTCAGCCGCCCGGTCCCCATGCCTCCGGCACGGCGGCCCCGAAGCGCGCCCGCGCCCAGGCGTATTGCCCCGCCAGCGCCTCGCGGAACGCGGCCTCCGCCTGCGTCGGCAGGGGCGCCGTCAGGCGGGTGACGTTGATCCGCTCCGCCGGGTCGACCGCGGGCGCCGCCAGGCCCAGCGCCGCGAACAGGGTCCCGATCCCCTCCCCCGCCAGCGTCTCGTGGAACAGCGGCAGCAGGGCCTCGGGCGGGAACGTCGCCTCCAGGTCCTCCCAGGTCCGCCGGTAGTCCGAGCGCGCCGTCACCGAGGCCTCCCCCAGCAGCGCCGGCCAGTCGACCGAGGGGTCCAGCTCGCGCCCCAGCTGCGGCAGGAACCGCAGGTGCGACCACAGCCGCGCCACCGGATCGCGCATCACGAAGACGATCTTCACCGCCAGCCCCCGCGCCTCGCAGCTCTCTCGAAGGAAGGCGAAGCCGTCCCGCCCGATGGTCGCGTAGGCAGGCGTCAGGTCGGCGAAGACCCGCGTCTCCGGCCCCGCCAGCGAGGCGAAATGCTCGAAATAGGCGGCGTCCTCGTAGATCATCCGCACCCGGTCGACGCAGGCCCGGAACGCGGGCCGCGCGCGCAGGTTGGCGACCATCTCGCCCTCCTGCGTCATGTGGAAGGCGAGCCGGCGCAGCGCCAGGTCGTCCTCGTCCTGGATGGGATGCCGCGGGAACCGCGCGTCGAAGAAATGCACTTCCTTCAGGGGCGAGGGCGCGCAGCCCTCCGCCCGCTCCAGCTGGCGAAACAGCCAACTGGTCCCCGCCTTCATCGCGCCCACGCAGATCAGCAGGGTCCGACCCGCCAACCGCGCCTCGACCGAGGCGCCGGGCCGCGGCTGGTTCATCGGACCTCCTCCCCTGCAGGGGCCGCCCCGGCGCCGGGGCGGCCGTCCCGCGTCAGGCCGCCTGGCGGGCGATGCCGAACACCCGCTCGGCGAACTCCGGGTAGGGGTTGGCGATGGTCTGCGCGATCTCCGAGCGGATCACCCCCAGCGTCGCGTCCGAGGGCAGCTCGGTGGTCGGCACGACCTCGGGCAGGTCGAAGTCGAAGCCGGTGTTGTCGCGCACCTCCTCGACCGTGACGCCGGGATGCACCGACTTCAGGGTGAAGCGCGCCCGCGCCCGGTCGAAGCTCATCACGCACAGGCCGGTGACCAGCGCATGGGCGCCGCCGGGACGGTGCACGCCCGGCTCGGTCGCGCCGGGGGCCGAGATGAAGTCCACCTTCGGCACGAACACCCGGCGGGTATGCTCCTCGCGGAACAGGATCACGCGGGGCACCTGGAAATACAGGAAGGCCGAGCCGAAGGCCCCCGACCAGCGCACGTCGCCGCGCGGGTAGTCGCCCGCCCCGGTGAGGTTGATGTTGGCCTGCCCGTCGATCTGCCCGCCCGACAGGAAGAACCCGTCGACGCGTCCCTGGGCGGCCATGTCGAACAGCTCCACCCCCCCGTCCATCCGGTGCGCCGGCAGGTCCGAGCCGATGATCGTCACCCGCCCCCCCGAGCGCGAGGCCGCCAGCAGCGCCCCCGCCCCCGGGATCGGCGAGAGCACGCCTACCGCCACGTGCCGCGCCCCCTCCAGCAGGTCGCCGATCACCGAGATCAGCAGCTCCTCGCGTTTCACCTCGCCCATCCCGCCGGTCATTCCGCCGCCTCCGCGTGGCCAGGGGTGAGGACCGTCAGCCACTCGTCGCCGCCGCCCGAGCGCGCCGACTGCCGCGCGGCGGAGGCGTAGGCGCGCACCGCGCCCGCATCCAGCGCATAGTCCGGCGGGCAGGCCAGCGGCCAGGCGCCGCCCGGCGCCTCGGCGATCGCCTCGACGTAGATCGGGGTGATCAGGTTGGCCGACTTCGCCTCGTCCTCGCGCAGGTCGCCCTCCACGATCCGCTCGGCGGTGACCAGGGTGCAGCGGGCGGCGTGGGCCATCATCTTCAGCTCGTGCCGGCCGCCGATCCAGGCGTTGCCGAAGCGGTCGGCCTCCGAGACGTGGACCACCGCGAAATCGGGCCGGATCGCGGGGATCAGCACGATCGGATCGCCCGACGCCTCGAACGGGTTGTCGATCACCTTCCAGTCGGGGCGGTTGGCGAGGATGTCCGAGCCGATGATGCCGCGGATCGGCATGAAGGGGATGCCCTTCTCGCCGGCCTGCAGGCCGGTGTAGACGGCGGGACAGGTGGCGTCGCGGATCTCGACCGCGCCGGATTTCACCGCCTCGGCGAAGAACGGCGCGGGGCCGAACTCGCCCAGCGAGACGCCCGAGGTCTCGATGATCCTCACGCAGCCGCCCCCGATCAGCGCGTCGGCGAAGACGCCGGCGGTGGGCGCGGTGACCAGGTGCAGGTCCTTCGTCCCCCGCCGGATCATCTCCCGCGCCAGCGCCATCGGGGCGTTGGGCTCCTTGGCGACGGAGATCAGCGCGCCGTCCGGGATCCGGGCGGCGAGGTCGGCGAGGTCGAGCACGGGCGGGGGCATGGGGTCTCCTCCGGGAGGGGCCGTCTTCGCGGCAGGTCGCGTGGGCGCCGCTTCGGCGCGAAGTCGACGGCCGTCAACTCGGCGCGGAGAGACTCTCCACGCGGTCGCTGTAAAATCGGCTCTGCCTGCCGGTCGGTCAAGACCCGAGCGCAGGCGCCCTCCCGTCACCCCTCGGGCGGCGCGGCTCAGGCGCCGCCGCGCGCCTGCTCGGGGGTCTTCTCCTCGCCCGGACGGGGCGGCGGGGTGTCGGCGACATGGGCGCCGCGCTCGCCCATCGGGCGGTCGCGTCCGGAGGTGGTGTCGACATGGGTCTGGAGCTCGGTCTCGGCGTTCAGGGCGGCGCCGATCAGCACCGCGTAGGCCGACAGCCACAGCCACATCAGCAGGATCACCACCCCCGCCAGCGCCCCGAAGCTCTCGTTGTAGGAGCTGAAGTTGGAGACGTAGACCGAGAACCCGATCGAGGCGGCCAGCCACAGCCCGCAGGCCGCGATCGAGCCGGGCGTCAGCCAGCGCCACTTGGCGCCGCGCCGGTCGGGGCCGAAGCGGTAGAGGATCGACAGGCCCAGGATCGTCATCCCCATCAGCAGCAGCCAGCGCGCGCCGCGCAGCAGGATCTCGGCGGTCATGCCGAGGTCGACGATGGCGAAGATGGTCGGCAGCACCAGCGCCGCGCCGAGGCCGGCGATCAGGCCCACGATCATGCACACCGTCAGCGCCAGGGTGACGGCCGTGCGCAGGAAGAAGCCGCGGGTCTCGCGCTCGCGGTAGGCGACGTTGAGGCCCTCGATCAGGCTCGCCACCCCGCGCGAGGCCGACCAAAGCGCCAGCACGATGCCCAGGGCCGCCGCGATGCCGAGCCCGTTCTGGCGCCCGGCGACGTCGCGGGCCTGGCCGAGCACGATTTCGGCCGCCTCCTGCGGCAGCACGCCGGCGAAGCTCTGCAGCTGCTCGGTGACCCGCGGCGGGTCCAGCACCAGCCCCCCCAGCGCCATCGAGGCGGTGATGGCGGGAAACAGGGCCAGCAGCCCGTAGAAGGCGACGCCCGCGGCGATCAGCCCGACATGGTCGAGCGTGATCGCCCGCCACACCCGCCCCAGCACCTGCTTCCAGCCGGTTCGGGGGATCGCGGCGGGGCGCTCGGCATGGTGGCCGAGCTCGGCGGGCGAGGGCGTCTGAGCGGGATCTGCGGCGGCGTCGTGGGAAGCGGAGGTCATGGGCGCATCGGGCTCGTCAGAAGGCGGGGCGAACGTCGCGGCGGACGCGGCCGGCAGGGACGGACGCCGCAGGCAAGGCGGCCGCGGAGACGCCGGCGGCCGGCACGGCGACGCCGGGGGCGGGGCGGGCGGCGCGGGGCGGGCTCATGCGGGGTCCGCCGGTTCGGGCTCGTTGCGCGCGGCGCGTCGCTGGGCGGCGCGGTCGGCGCCGTGGATGGCGGCGGCGAAGGCGCGGAACAGGCGGCGGTGGGGGCGCCGCCAGAGCAGGAACTCGGGGTGCCACTGCACGCCGAAGCGGAAGCGGGCCGAGGGGTCCTCGACCGCCTGCACCACGCCCCATTCGTCGCGGGCGGCGACGCGCAGGCCCTCGCCCAGCCGGTCGACCGCCTGGTGGTGGAGGCTGTTGACCCGGAAGGTCTCGCGCCCGATCACCTCGCGCAGGCGCACGCCGGGCTCGGTGGTGACGGTCTTCACCGGCAGCGGGGTCCACATGCGGGGCACGTCGGCGTAGGCCTCGCGCATCTCCTGGTGGATGTCGCCGCCGCGGTGGATGTTGAGCATCTGCGCGCCCCGGCAGATGCCCAGCACCGGCACGTCGCGGGGCAGCGCGTGGTCGAGCACCCGCATCTCCATCGCGTCGCGCGCCTCGTCGATGCGCACGTCGAAGAGGGGTTTCGCCCCGTAGAGATCGGCGCCGATGTCGTCGCCGCCCCCGATCAGGAAGCCGTCGAAGGCGCCGAGGTCGACGTCGCCCGGCAGCGGCGCGGTCAGCCGCACCGGGTGCAGGCCCATCAGCCGCAGGCCGAGCCACGACAGCCACCACATCCAGCGCCCACCCTTCGCCGAGGCGGTGACCCCGACCCGCAGGCGCCGTCCACGTCGCCCCGCGCCGGACCGGCCGCCGCCCGAGGCGCCCGGGCCGGTTCCACTCGGCCCGGTTCCACTCGGCCCAGTTCCACTCGGCCCGGTTCCACTCAGCCCGGTTCCACTCGACATCGAGCCGCCCTGCCCCGGACCGCCCGAGCCAGACGCGCCTTCGCGGCCCGGGCAAGCCGGCGTCGGCCCGGCGCCGCGAGCCTC
>CAXGVP010000304.1:0-5294 GCA_964013055.1 uncultured Albimonas sp. | reverse complement strand
GCGGTCCAGCCGAAGACCGCGTCGTTGGCCGCCTGCAGGGTCGAGCCCACGAGGTCGTGGGAGGGATAGCGGGCCAGCGCCGCCGCGGCGAGGTCCCCGTAGCGGGCGCGGATCTCGGCCTCGTAGGTCGCGGCGTCGGCGGGGACCGGAGGGGCGAGGAACTCCAGCGTCAGGATCTCGCCCGCGTTCCAGCCGGTCAGCAGCGGCACGTCGGGCGAGCGTCCCTCGCGCAGAACGTCCACGGGCTGCCCGGTCAGCACGACCCCGTCGATCACCGCCTGGGCCGAGAAGCCGGCCGCGACCGCGTCGATGGCCAGGCGCTTCGCGTCCCGGCCGCGCAGCTCGGCGATGGAGCCCGCGCCCAGCGCCGCCAGCAGCGCCTCGCCCGACTGCTCGCCGGTTCCCATCCCGTGCCGGTCCTCGCGCAGGTGCTGGGCCGAGCACAGGTGCCCGCTCTGCGCGATCGCCTTGTGGAACAGGCCATGGGCGGCGGGGGCGGCGAGCAGGTAGTAGACGCTCAGCGCGCCGGCGGATTCGCCCGCCACGGTCACATTCTGCGGATCGCCGCCGACGGCCGCGATGTTGCGCCGGATCCAGCGCAGCGCCTCGATCTGGTCCAGCAGCCCGTAGTTGCCCGAGATCCCGCATTGCGATTCCGCGCTCAGCTCGGGATGCGCGAGATAGCCCAGCACCCCCAGCCGGTAGTTGATCGTGACCACGACCATGCCGCGACGCGCCAGCGCCGCGCCGTCGGTCAGCGGCTCGCTTCCCGCGCCGCGCAGCAGGTTGCCGCCGTGGATCCACACGAAGACCGGCAAGCCCTGCGCCCCCCGCGGCGCCCAGATGTTGAGCGACAGGCAGTCCTCGTCCTGGTCGGGGATCGCCACCTCGTAGACGCTGCCCGGCCGGCGGAGCGACTGCGGACAGGCCGGCCCGAAGCGGGTGGCGTCGACGATCCCGTCATGGTCGGGCGCCGGGACCGGCGGCGCCCAGCGCCGCGCGCCGGAGGCGGGCAGCGCGTAGCGCAGCCCCCTGAACAGGTCGAGCTCCCCCACCCGCACGCCCCGCGCCGGGCCCACGGGAAACCGCGCGACCGGCCCCTCGTCCCCGGCCGCGCCCTGGCGGCTCTGGTCCTGCGCCATCTCGATCCTCCCCGGCGTCGTTTGGGGAAGGATAGCGGCCACGAGGCCCCGTCGCCCCGGCGATCGCTTTCAGATCCGCGCAAATGCTTTCGTTTGCGGGTCGCAAGGCGGCCCCGAAACCGCGAACGGCCGCGCCCCTCGCCGGGGTCGCGGCCGTCCTGCCTGCGGTCGGTCCGGGGGGCCGGCGCGGCCCGCCCGGCTCACCCCATGCGGTAGTTCGGGCTCTCGCGCGTGATCTGCACGTCGTGGACGTGGCTCTCGCGCAGGCCGGCGCCGGTGATGCGCACGAAATTGCAGTTCTTGCGCATCTCCTCGATCGTGCGGTTGCCGGTGTAGCCCATCGCCGCGCGAAGGCCGCCGGCGAGCTGGTGGAGCACCGCGTTCGCCGAACCCTTGTAGGGGACGCGGCCCTCGATGCCCTCGGGCACCAGCTTCTCGGCCGAGACCTCCTTCTGGAAGTAGCGGTCGGCCGAGCCGCGGGCCATCGCGCCCACCGAGCCCATGCCGCGGTATTCCTTGTAGGAGCGGCCCTCCCACAGGACCACCTCGCCCGGGCTCTCGTCGGTGCCGGCGAGCGCCGAGCCGACCATGGCGCAATGCGCGCCCGCCGCGATCGCCTTGGCGAGGTCGCCCGAGAACTTGATGCCGCCGTCGGCGATGGCCACCGCGCCGTGGCGGTCGGCCTCCTCGGCGCAGTCCATCACCGCGGTCAGCTGCGGCACGCCCACGCCCGCCACGATGCGCGTGGTGCAGATCGAGCCCGGCCCGATCCCCACCTTCACCGCATCCGCGCCGGCGTCGATCAGCGCCCGCGTCGCCTGCGCCGTGGCGACGTTGCCCGCCACCACCTGCACCGCGTTCGAGAGCTTCTTGATCCGCGTCACCGCCTCGCCGACCGAGGCCGAATGCCCGTGCGCCGTGTCGATCACGATCAGGTCGACATGGGCGTCGATCAGCGCCTCCGAGCGCTCGAAGCCCGCGTCGCCCACGGTGGTCGCCGCCGCCACCCGCAGGCGGCCCAGCGGATCCTTGCAGGCGCGGGGGTGCACCACCGCCTTCTCGAGGTCCTTGAGGGTCATCAGCCCCGAGAGCCGCCCCTCGGCGTTGACCACCAGCAGCTTCTCGATGCGCCGCTCGTGCATGGCGCGGCGGCCCTTCTCGGCGTCGAGCGGCTCGCGCCCGATCACCAGCTTCTCCTCGGGGGTCATCATCACGCGCACGGGCGTGGATTCGTCCTCGACGAAGCGCATGTCGCGGTTGGTCAGGATGCCCACCGGGCGGCCGCGGTCGTCGACCACGGGGAAGCCGGTGATCTTGAAATTCGCCTGCATCCGGCGCGCGTCGGCCAGCGTCTGGTCGGGGCGCAGGGTGATGGGGTTGTATACGATGCCGCTCTCGAACCGCTTCACCCGGCGCACCTGGTCGGCCTGGGTGTGGATGTCGAGGTTGCGGTGGATCACGCCCAGGCCGCCCGCCTGGGCCATGGCGATGGCCATGTCGGCCTCGGTCACGGTGTCCATGGCCGACGACAGCAGGGGAAGGTTGAGTTCGATCTCGCGGGTGACGCGGGTGCGCAGGTCGGCCTGCGCGGGAAGAACCTCGGAGGCCCCCGGAACCAGCAGCACGTCGTCGAAAGTATACGCCTCGCGAATCTCCATGGGAGCCTCCTGCCCGGGACCTCGGTTGGCGCTTCCCTCTGTCACCTCCGAGGGGAAAAGAAAAGCGGCCCGGACGCCGCGGGGGCGGACGTGCTAGGATGCGCCCCGTCCGGACGGACCCGACCAGGGAGGACCCCATGCAGGACACGCCCCTCTTCACCGAGATCGTCGCCTTCGCGATCCCCGAGCACATGAGCCGCGACGAGGTGCTGGCCGCCTATGCCGCCTCGGCCCCGATCTGGCGCGAGCATTCCGACCTGATCCGCAAGAACTACCTGCTGGATCTCGAGACCCGGCGCGGCGGCGGCGTCTACCTGTGGCGTTCGCGCGAAGCGGCGGAGGAGGCGCACGGCCCCGCCTTCCGGGCGCGCATCAACGCGGCCTTCGGGGCCGAGCCCGCGATCTCGGTCTTCGAGACGCCGCTGATCGTGGACAACGCCCCCGTGCCCGCCTGAGCGGGCGCGACAGGCGACGGCGCGCGCCCCCCGTGCCTGCCTGAGCGGGCGGCGAAGGCGACGGCGCGCGGCGCTCCCGACCCGGCGCCCCGCCCGTCGCCGGACGGGAGCGCGGGTTGCCTCAGCCCTTCCGCTTGGGCCCGCCGGTGGCCATGTCGGTGCCGATGTAGGGGAGCTTCGCGCCCTTCCAGGCGCCGAAGCCGCCCTCCATGTGGGCCATGCGGTCGGCGCCCGCCTCGAAGCAGGCGCCCGCCATCCGCGCCGAGCGCAGGCCCGAGCCGCAATGCAGCACCACCCGCTTCGAGCCGTCCACCGGCAGGCCCGAGGGGGTGAAGAAGGCCATCGGCATCAGCAGCGCGCCCTCGATATGCTCGAACATGTATTCCTGCGGGGTGCGCACGTCGATCAGCACGATCTCGCCCGCCTTCAGGGCCTTGGCGACCTCCTCGGGGGTCCAGTGCTCGAGCACGCCGGCGGGGGTGGTTTCCTCACGCATCGGGGTCTCCTTCTCGTCTTGGAAGCGGTCTGGGGGGATCTTGAAACAGCGCCGGCCGCCCGCCTCGGGCGCCGGCAGGCGGCCGCCGCGCAGGGTCGTCTGCAGGGCGATGACCATCCGGTCGGGCGGCTCCAGCCGGGCGTCGCGCAGCGCCCCGTCGCCGCCCTTCGACATGCCCGCGAGATGCGGGGGCGTGGCCCTCCGCTCGGCCACGGCGGCCTCCCGGGCCGGGCCCCCGCGGCCGTCGGCCCCGTGGTCGTGGCCGACGATCAGGCGGGGCCCCGGGCAGCGCCGGGATCGTCCGGGTCGAGTGCCACGGCGCTTCGACCGAACCGCCGGGAAAATCCGCGCGCGAGGCGCCCAGGTCCGGCTGCATCGGCGAATCGTGCGCCTGCGCCGCGTCCGGGCCCGCCACCCGGGCGATCGAGCCCAGCGCATGCCCCGGGCCGCGCCTCGCCGACGCCGGCGGCGTTTCGATCGCGAAGCTCTCGCCGTCCGCGAACAGCCGGTCGAAGTCGCGTTCCGGATCGGCCAGCGCGGCCTTGCGGGTCGCCGGGGCCGAGCCGCTGGCCGCGTCGTGGATCCCCCACGGATGCGCCGAACCGGGGCCGGTCGAGGCGCTGCGTCCGATCTCGGTCATCTCGCCTCCATGACATATCCAAAACAGAATATATAGCGGCGGCCCGGCGTTCCCAACCCCGCAACGCCACGTCAGGGGCGGATCACAGCAGCCTGAGCTTGCGGATCAGCCACAGCTCCAGCCCCGCCACCGCCGCGAGCATCACCACGAAGGCCGCGAAGCCCCAGGGGGCCGCGGCGCCCGGCAGCCCGCCCAGGTTCACCCCCAGCAGCCCGGTGAGGAACCCCAGCGGCAGGAACACCGCCGTGACGATCGAGAGCACGTACATCGCCCGGTTCGAGCGTTCCGCCGCGCGCGCCGCCGCCTCCTCTCCCAGCACCAGCGCCCGTTCGCGGATCGCGTCGAGGTCCTCGACATAGCGGGTCATCCGGTCGCCGGTCTCGGCGAGCTCCGCCCGCTCGACCTCCTCCAGCGGCGCGGCCGCCATGCGCCGCAGCTCGGCCAGCGCCTCGCGCTGGGGGGCGAGATAGCGGCGCAGCGCGATCACAACCCGGCGCAGCTCGGCCAGCTCCCGGCGGGCCTCGCGGGGGTCGAGCGGCGCGATCAGGCCCAGCGCCGCCTCGGCGGCCTGGTCCTCCATGTCGTCGGCCCGGTCCTCCAGCGCGTCGAGCACCGGGGACATGCGCGCGGCCAGCCCCTCGGCGAGCTCGGTGACGAAGAGGCCGGCGCGCGCGGGGGCGAGGTCGGTCTCCATCCGCTCGCGCAGGTCGGCCACGCTCAGCAGGCGGCGCAGGACGACGGTGATCACCCGCGTCTCCTCGAGCCAGAGGCGGACCGAGATCATGTCCTCGGGGTCGGCGCCCTCGTTGAGGTTGACGCCGCGCAGGAACACCAGCGCGCCCTGCCGGCCGGTCTGCGCGCGGGGGCGGGTGTCGGTCTCGGTCAGCGCCTCGGCGACGATCT
>CAXGVP010000303.1:0-5296 GCA_964013055.1 uncultured Albimonas sp. | reverse complement strand
ACGTCGACATGGACCTCCGAGCCGCTCGCCGCCGCCGAGATCAGCCCCAGCGAAACCGAGGCGACGCCGGTGTAGCCCTCGGCGTAGGCGCGGCTCTCGGCGTCGACCCGCAGGTCGCGCGAGAGGTCGATGAGCTTGCCGTCGCCGTCCACCGAAGCCGTGACGTCGGTGTCGGAGGTGTTGACGATCCGCGCGCCGCCGCCCGCGATGGACAGGCCCAGGCTGATCGCGACCGCGACCGCAGCCGCTTCGCCCGCGCCGTGGATCGAGCCTTCGTCCAGCGCCTCGACCGTCAGGTCGCGCGCCTCGATCTTCACGTTCTTCACCGTGGCGTCGACGGTGTTGGTCACCGTGTTGGTGGCCTCGGCCGTGGCGATGGCGATCGATCCGGTGAAGGCGCCCGCCGAGCCCGCGATCGAGGCCGCGCCGACATAGGCGTCGATCTCGGCGTCGTCCTTCGCCTCGACCGTCACGTCGCGCGCGTCGATCCCGTCGCCGCGCTGGCCGGTGATCGAGGCCTCGACCCCGTAGGCGACCGTGTTGGTCGCGGTGGTGTCCTGGATCGCCTCGGCCGCGCCGATGTAGCCGCCGGCGATGGCGACCGAGAAGCCGGCCACATAGGCGTCGATCAGCGCGTCCGCCTCGGCCGAGACCGTCAGGTCGCGGGCCGCGTCGACCCGGCTGCCCACGATCTTCGCGAAGACGCCCGAGGTCGAGCCGTCGCCGATCTCGTTGCGCGCCTGCGACGAGCCGATCGAGATGCCGATCCCCGCAAGGCCCACCCCCAGCGACACCGCCGCCGAGAGCACCACCGCCTCGATCGTCGCCTCGCCGGTCGCCTCGACCGTGACGTCGCCCGCGCCCAGCGCGCCGCCGTCGGCGGTCAGGGTGGCGCCGGAGACCTGCGCCAGCACGGCGGCGTGGATGAGGTTGGTCGCCGAGGCGCCCGCCACCGCCACGCCGATGCCCGCGCCCAGCGAGAAGCCCGCCGCGAAGGAGGCCGCCGCGGTGACCGCACGCACGGTCGAGGCGTCGTCCGCAACGACCGCGACGCCGCCGTCGTCGGCGGTCACGACCGCGTTGGAGATCACGGCCGAGACCCCGCCCTCGATCACGTTGGTGGCCTCTGCCAGCGCCAGCGAGAAGGAGGCGCCGGCGGTGAAGCCGAAGGTCGCCGCGATGGCCACCGCGGCGGTCGCGGCCTCGATGCGCGAGACCTCCCTGGCCGAGACCTCGACCGAGCCCGCCGTCACGCCCTGCGCAAAGCCGTAGTCCCCGTCCCCGTCGCCGTCGATCCAGGCGTCGACCGCGACGTCGATGCGGTTCACGCCGCCCACGCCCGCGCCGGCGCCGCCGATGCCGTAGCCGCCCACGGCCACCGCCGCCGCGCCTGCGAACAGGACCGTGCGGATCGTCCGCTCGCCCTCCGCGTGCACCAGCAGCGCGCCGACCGCGTCGACGGAGGCGTCCTGCACATAGGCCGTGACCGCACCCGCGCCGGCGACCGTGTCGCCCAGCAGGTCGCGGCCCAGGTGGTTGCGCGCGATGCCGACCCCGATCGAGACGCCGATCCCCGCGCCGCCCGCGGCGAGCGAGACCGCCGCCGCCAGCACCGCGGCGTTGATCGCGCTGGCGCTCTCGGCGGCGACGGTCACGCCCGCGCCGCTGTCCACGCGGCCCACGTCCTCGATATGCGCGTCCACGCTCGAGAGCACGGCGTTCAGCGACACCGCCCCCGCCCCCGCGACCGAGACGCCGAAGCCCCCCGCCGAGACCGCCAGCGCGGCGGCCGCCGAGATCGCGTTGATCGAGGCGCGCTCGGCCGTGAAGGTCGACCCGTCGCGGAACAGGTTCCAGGACTGGCCGATCTCGTCGACCACCACCCAGGCCTCGCCGGCCTCGATGACGGCGAGGCGGATCGCGCCCTGCACCTCGGCGCCGGTGTTGATCAGCAGGTCGCGCAGCGTATCCAGCACGATGGTGTCGCGCGTCGCGTCGGCGTCGGTCTGCTCGCCTTCCACCGCGCCGGCGATGGTGGCGCCGGAGCCGTCCTGAACGCCGGCCGCGTCGTCGTCCTGGTCGGCGTAGACCTCCTGCGTGGCGGCGTTGTCGAGATAGTCGGCGGCGGTCGGGTTCTCCGGCAGGCGGCCGTCGTCCTCGTCGGGATCGTCGGAATAGGTCGGCGCGACCAGGCCGTAGTCCGTCGGCAGGTTGGCGAGCTCGGAGAGGTCCAGGGCCGCGGCCCCGGCCTCGGGGCTCCTGGCGGTCACCTCGACGCCCAGCGCGCCGGCGTCCACGTGGCGCACGCCCGAGATCTCGGCGACGACGTCGTTGGCGATCTCGTTGAGCGAGACGGCGATGCCGATCGAGACCGCCACCCCCACGCCCGCGAAGGAGGCCGAGACGGCGGCCGCCCCGGTGAAGCTGTCGATGGTCGAGTCGTCGGCGGCCGAGACGAACACCCCGTCGGCCTCGATGGTCGAGGTCCCGTCGGGGGTGTCGGTCTCGCCGACGTAGCCGTCGATGGCGGCCCGCACCTCGGTGGCGATGCGGTTCTCGGCCCCCGCGCCGGCGCCCGAGACGCCCACGCCCACGGTCCCGCCGGAGACGGCCGCGGTGGCGGCCAGCACCGCCGAGACGATGCCCTGCTCGCCGTCCGCCTCGACGAAGAGCGCCCCCTCCGCATCGACGGAGGAATTCTTGATCACCGCCGACACCTCGCCCGGCTGCGAGCCGCGGCTCACCAGCTTCCAGGCGTTGGGGTTGCCGAAGTCCAGGTCCTGCAGGCGCACCACGTCGTTGCGCTGGTCGTGCAGGTCGGGGTTGTCGGGATCGGAGACGTCGTAGTCGGCGCCGATGTATTCGTAGACGTCGCCCTCGCGCACGCCGTCGGAGATCTCGACCAGCGTCGGGGTCGGGGCGCCCGCGTGATCGGCGGCGGCGAGATCGCCCAGCCGGATCGTCGTCGCCTCGAATTCGAAGGTCAGCAGGTTGAAGGTCGAGGTGGCGACGGGCGTGCCCGCCACCGTCCGCTCGCCATAGCCGATGAAGTTGCGCGCGACCGAGAGGCCCAGCGCAGGGGCCACGCCCGCCGTGCCCCCCACGCCCAGCGCGAAGGCGACCGAGGCGACCAGCGCGGTCACGTCGCCCGAGGACTCCGCCCGCACCAGCACGTCGGAGGCCGCGTCGACGTCCGAGCCGTCGACCAGCGCCCGCACGTCGCTCAGGATCGTGTTCTCCGACCAGGCGCCCGCGCCGGCGATGGAGACGCCCGCGGCGCCGCCCACGGCGAAGGAGATCGCGGCCGCCGCCGACAGCGAGAAGATCGCGCCCTCGTCCGTCGCCTCGACCCGGACGAGGCCGGTCTCGGCCTCGAGGCCGTTCACGTCCTCGATCACCGCTTCGGTCACGCCCTCGATGGTGTTCATCGCCACCGACACGCCCAGCGACACCGCCACCGAGGCGCTGCCCGAGAAGGCCCCCGTCACCGCCACCGCCGCCGCCAGCGAGGAGATCGCCGAGGCGTCGTCCGCGTCCACCGTGATCGAGGCGGCCGAGCCCGCGGGCGCGGCCCCGCCGTCGTCGCCCGAGATCGCGGCGCGCACGTCGTAGTCGATCTCGTTGAGCACCACCACGCCGGAGCCGGCGACCGAGATGCCGTTGCCCCCGCCCGCGGCGATGGCGACCGAGCCGGCCACCACCATCGCCTCGATGGTCTGGGTCGAGGTCGCCGACACCGCCAGCGCCCCCTCGGCGTCCACGCGGCTGTCCACGATCTCGGCCGAGACGCCCGAGGCGGCGGAGGTCCCGTCGCGCTCCTTGCCCATGTAGTTGCGCGCCACGGAGATGCCGATCGAGGCGCCCACCGCGCTGTTCGCGCCGCCGGCGAAGGACAGCGAGGCCGCCACCACCAGCGCCTGGATCGAGGCGGCGTTGGAGGCCGCCACCGTGACGTCGCCCTCGACGTCGAGATCCGCCCCCTCGATCAGCGCCGAGGTGGTGGAGTTGATCACGTTCTCCGAATAGGCGCCCGCGCCGGCCACCGCGATCGGCGTGCCGCCCGAAAGCGAGACCGAGAAGGCCGCCGCCGCCGAGACCGAGGACACGGTCGCCCGCTCGACCACCAGGTCGCCGGTCTCGGTCAGGCTCAGCCGGTGCACCACGCCGTCGAGCGTGATCAGGGTCCAGCCCGCGTCGTCCGCGGCCTCGGTGAAGCGCAGGATGTCCGAGGTCTCGATGTCGAGCCCGGCGGTGCGCAGGGCCGCGGTCAGGACGCCCAGGATGGCCTGGTCGCCGGCGTGATCCTCGAGGAATTCGTCGACAAGGCCGGTGGAGGCGTCGTCGGGGATCTCCTCGGCCGCGTCGTCGAGATCGTCGGCGGTCAACGCCAGGTCGCCCGCGGCGATCGTCGTGGTCTCGCCGCCCGCGGTGGTCGCGGTCACCGCGACCCCGTCCTCGGCATCCGTGCCCGTCGCGTCCAGCGAGCCGACGCCCACGATCTCGGCCGCGACGTCGTTCTCGATCTGGTTCATCGCGATCGACAGGCCGATGGCGACCGCGGTCGCGTTTCCGGTGCCGATGGCGCCCGAGATCGCCGCCGCCGCGGCCAGCGCGCCGATCGAGGAGCTGTCCTCGGCGTTCACCGTCGCCGAGGAGACCACGACGCCGTCGACCGAGGACCCCGGCGCGTCCGCGCCCGAGACGCTGGCCGAGACGTCCGTGCCGATGCGGTTGCGCGCGAAGACGCCCGCCGCCGAGATCGCCGCGGCGTTGCCGCCCAGCCCGATGGCCAGCGCGCCGGCCGCGGCGACGACCGAGGCCGAGATCGTCTGCTCGCCCGTCGCCTCGACCACCAGGTCGGCGTCGTCGGCGCCGTTGTCCAGGATCGCCGTGTTCTCCACCAGCGCCTGCACCACCAGCCCCTCGCGCGCGAGGTCGATGCGCTTCCACAGGTCGGGGTTGGAGTAGTCCTGCAGCGACAGGTCCACGACCGCGGGCGGCGTGTCGCCCACATATTCGAAGACCTGGCCCAGCCGCAGCCAGTCGCCCACGATGCGCACCACGTCGCCGGTCTCCAGCGCCGCCAGTTCGTCCGAGTCGTGCATCTCGGCCGGGGCGAGGATGTCGCTCTCCTCGATCTGCAGGGTCCCGAAGCCGATGGAGTTGTCGGCGATGGAGAGGCCCACCGCCACGGCGGTGGTGTTGTCGAGCGCCCCCGCCGCGGTCACCGCGGCCGCCAGCACGTCGGCGTCGATGGCGAGATTGAACACTCGGCCGCGCTAATGCACCCGACGTT
>CAXGVP010000302.1:0-5302 GCA_964013055.1 uncultured Albimonas sp. | reverse complement strand
AGGACAAGCCCGCGCAAGCGCGGGTCGCTGCGCGATCCTTGACGGGTGGGGGCGAGTCGCTCTGATCGGCGCCCGCGACGGACGGCTCCGGGAAACAGGCGCTTCGCGGCGGGGGCTGGCGGGGCGCCATGGGCGCGGGCCGGCGAGGGCGCGACGGGGTGGGGGGTCGTCAGGAGAGGGGCGAGCGCCTATGTTGCGCGGCGACCGGCCATGGAGTCGCGCGCCGCCCGCGCGACCGGACGAGGACGACCTGCATGAGCATCCGACCCTGGCGCGACATCGCCCGACGCCCCAGCCGCAAGATCCGCGTGGGCAAGGTCGAGGTCGGCGGCGACGCCCCGATCTCGGTCCAGACCATGACCAACACCCTGACCCACGACGTCCGGGCCACCATCGCCCAAGTGCGCGCCTGCGCCGAGGCCGGGGCCGACATCGTGCGCGTCTCCTGCCCCGACCAGGAGTCGACGAAGGCGCTCAAGACCATCGTGGCGGCCAGCCCCGTGCCGATCGTCGCGGACATCCACTTCCACTACAAGCGCGCCATCGAGGCCGCCGAGGCCGGCGCCGCCTGCCTGCGCATCAACCCGGGCAACATCGGCTCGGACGCCAAGGTGCGCGAGGTGGTGAAGGCCGCCAAGGACCACGGTTGTTCCATTCGCATCGGCGTGAACGCGGGGAGCCTCGAGCGGGACCTGCTCGAGCGCTACGCCGAGCCCTGCCCCGAGGCGATGGTGGAGAGCGGGCTGCGCCATATCCGCCTGCTCGAGGACAACGACTTCCAGGAATACAAGATCAGCCTGAAGGCGTCCGACGTGTTCCTGACCTCGGCGGCCTACATGGCGATGGCCGACGCCACCGACGCGCCGCTGCACCTGGGCGTGACCGAGGCGGGGGGGCGCGTCTCCGGCTCGATCAAGTCGGCGATCGGGCTGGGCAACCTGCTGTGGATGGGCATCGGGGATACGCTGCGCGTCAGCCTCTCGGCCGATCCGGTCGAGGAGGTGAAGGTCGGCTACGAGATCCTCAAGTCGCTGAACCTGCGCCACAAGGGGGTGACCATCATCTCCTGCCCCTCCTGCGCGCGGCAGGGCTTCGACGTGATCAAGACCGTGGCGATGCTGGAGGAGCGGCTGGAGCATGTGAAGACGCCGCTGACGCTCTCGATCATCGGCTGCGTGGTGAACGGGCCGGGCGAGGCGCGCGAGACCGACATCGGCTTCACCGGCGGCGGCGCGGGCTCGGGCATGGTCTATCTTTCCGGCGTCGCCGACCACAAGATCGGCAACGGCGAGATGATCGACCACATCGTCGACCTCGTGGAGCAGAAGGCCGAGGCGCTGGAGGCCGAGCGCGCGGCGACAGAGCGAGAAGACATCGCAGCAACGGGGTGACGCAAATGAACATCGAGACCTCCTCGCCCGGCCGGCAAGAGCCTTATGACGGGCAGTTCTTTGCGTCGCAGCGAGGAGGCTCTATCTCGTCGGCCAAGGTGATCGTGCCGCTGGTGCTCGAGACGTTTCCTTCCGCCTCGGTGGTCGATGTCGGCTGCGGCGTGGGAGGCTGGGTCGCGGAGTATATGCGCCATGGGGTCGAGCGCGTGCTCGGCGTGGACGGCGACTATGTCGACCTGGCCAGCCTCGAGATACCCGCCGACCGCTTCCAGTCGGCGGACCTCTCGCGGCCCCTGGACCTCGGGTCCTTCGATCTGGCGATGAGCCTCGAGGTCGCCGAGCATCTGCCGGAAGACTGCGCCGAGACATTCGTCGACACCCTGACCAAGGCCGCGCCGATCGTCGTGTTCTCGGCCGCCGTGCCCGAGCAGGGCGGCGTCAACCATGTGAACGAGCAGTGGCCCAGCTACTGGATCCGCAAGTTCGCCGCGCGGGGCTATGTCGTGGAGGACTGCATTCGACCCGCGATATGGAACGACGAGCGGGTGAAATGGTGGTATCGCCAGAACATCTTCGTCTTCCGCCGGCAGACCGGGACGGCGACGCCGGAGACGGCGGTCTCGCCCGAGATTCTGGACTGCATCCATCCTGTGGCCTGGAATGAAGCCCGACGGTCCAGTGCGGCGCAGTTTCCCAACTCCATCAAGGGAGCGATGCGGGAAATGGCGGCGTCATTCGTCCACCAGGGCCGTCTCGCAAGCCTGATTGCACGGCGAATTGCAGCGCGTGTGTCCGCAAAGGCGGCTCGCTGACATGCCCTCGCGCATCCTCACGGGCGGCGTGCTGGCGGTGCTGGTGCTGGCCGCGGGCGCCGCGGCGGCGATCCGGCTGGCGCCGGATACGCCGTCGGCCTGGCATGTCGACCCGATGGCCGCCGACGTGGGGCCCTCCGACAACTCCTGGCGCGCGGCGCCGGAGGGGGCGGCGGGGACGCCGGACGGACGGGGGCCCGGCTACTCGGTCCCGCCCGACGAACTGGCGGTCGCCTTCGACGCCGCCGTGCTGGCCCAGCCGCGCGTTCAGCGCATCGCCGGCGGCCCGGCCGAGGGCTTCATGACCTATCGCCAGCGCAGCCTGGTGTTCGGGTTCCCCGACTACATCTCGGTCAGGACGCTGCCGGCGGCGGGGGGCTCGACGCTCGCGATCTGGTCGCGCTCGCGCTACGGCAAGTCCGACTTCGGGGTCAACGCCGAGCGCGTCTCAACCTGGCTGGAGCTGCTCAAGCCGCTGGAACAGTGAGGCGCCGGGCTGCGGGGCGCAGCCGTCCTCGACCTTCCGCCAGGCGGGGTTGTTGAGCGACATCCCGCACACGGCGGTGTATTCCACCGAGCCGATGCGGATGCAGGTCTGCTGCCCCATCTCCACCCGCTGCCCCCGGTTGGTGCAGTAGCAGTCGGGGTAGGAGAACCCGTCCTTCGCCGGCGGGCGCGTCCAGTTCGGCCCCGCGACGGCCAGCGAGGGCAGAAGGACCGCAAGGGCCGGCAGGACCAGGCGTGACAGGCGCATGACGCAAGGATACTCCGGAATCGCGCCGCCCCAAAGCTGGTTTTCCGCAGCGGCGCCCGGTTTCGAGACGCTCAGTCAGAGGTCGGCCGCCATGGTCCGCAGGCCCCGATGACCCCCGACTCGCTGCACCGCGCCGGCATGGCGGGGCTGGTCTTGGCCCCCTTCCTGCCGGCCCTCTACGCGATCGCGGCCTCGCAGGCGCTGGTCGTGACGATGCCGGGGCGCAGGCGCTGGCTCCGGGGGCTGCTCGACACGGGACTGCGCGACGTCGCGCCCCTGCTGCCGGGGGGCGCCACGCTGGCGGCGGCGGCGCTTGGCCGGGCCTTCGGGGGGCCGCCGGGGGGCGCGGCGCAGGCGCTGATGGCGGTCGGGCTCGTCGCCCTGGGCCTCGGCGGCGCGGTCAGCGGCCTGCGGCTGCGGCGCAGGCTGATCCGCGCCTGCCGAGAGGCGCCGGGCGCCCGGCCGGGGCGCTGGCGGATCGTCCTGTTCGACCTGTGGACGCTGGGGGTCACGCTGGGAGCGCTGGCGCTGATCGTGATCGCCGCGGCCAGCCCGATGGGCGCGCTGGATTGACGGCTGCCGCCCAAGGCGCGATGACGTCGCCATGATCGCGCGCGACGCCCTCGACCAGATCCTCAACCGGTTCGACTACCTCGAAGCCGCCCTCGCCGAGGGCAAGGGCGACGTGGCCGCGCTGTCGCGCGACTACGCCCAGCTGCGCCCCGTCGCCGAGCAGGCGCGCGCCTTCCTCGGCTTGCAGGCCGCGAAGGCGGAGGCGGAGGCGATGCTCGCCGACCCCGAGATGCGCGCCCTGGCGGAGGAGGAGCTGGCGGACCTGCGCGCCCGCCTGCCCCGGGCCGAGGCCGCCATGCGCCGCGCGCTGCTGCCCCGCGACGCCGCCGACCCACGGCCGGCGATCCTCGAGATCCGGGCGGGGACGGGCGGCGAGGAGGCCGCGCTCTTCGCCTCCGACCTGCTGCGCATGTACGCCCGCTTCGCCGAGGCCCGCGGCTGGCGCTTCGAGCTGCTGGAGGAGAGCGCCACGGAACTGGGCGGGATCAAGGAGGCCGTGGCCGCCGTGCGGGGCGAGGGCGTCTTCGCCGCCCTGAAGCACGAGAGCGGCGTGCACCGCGTGCAGCGCGTCCCCGCGACCGAGAGCGGCGGGCGCATCCACACCTCGGCCGCCACCGTCGCGGTGCTGCCCGAGGCCGAGGAGACCGACGTCGAAATCCCGGCCTCCGACATCCGCATCGACACCATGCGCGCCTCGGGCGCGGGGGGGCAGCACGTGAACACCACCGACTCGGCCGTGCGGCTGACCCACCTGCCCACCGGGATCGTGGTCACCAGCTCCGAGAAGTCCCAGCACCAGAACCGCGCCCGCGCGATGGAGGTGCTGCGCGCGCGCCTGTTCGACCTGCAACGGCGCGAGGCGGACGCGGCGCGGGCCGCGGCGCGCAAGGGTCAGGTCGGCTCGGGCGACCGCTCGGAGCGGATCCGCACCTACAATTTCCCGCAAGGCCGGGTGACCGACCACCGCATCAACCTGACGCTCTACCGGCTGGCGGAGGTGATGGCGGGGGATCTCGACGAGATCGTCGCGGCCCTGACCGAGGCCGACGAGGCCGCGCGTCTGGCGGAGATGGAGGCATGAGCACGACCCGCGCAGGGCTGCTCGCCGACGCGGTCCGCCTTCTGGGCGAGGCCGGCGTGGCCGACCCCGCCCGCGACGCCCGCCTGCTGGCGCGCTGGGCCTCGGGGCTGGAGGCCGCCGCCTTCGCCGCAAGGCTCGACGAGGCGCCGGGCGTGGACGAGGCCGCCCGCTTCGCCGCCGGCCTCGGCAAGCGCGTCGCCCGCCAGCCGATGTCCCAGATCATGGGCGCGCGGGAGTTCTGGGGCCGCCGCTTCGAAGTCGGCCCCGACGTGCTCGACCCCCGCCCCGAGACCGAGACCCTGATCGCCGCCGCGCTGGAGGGGCCGCGCCCGCGCCGGGTGCTCGACCTCGGGCTCGGCTCGGGCTGCATCCTGCTGACGCTGCTCGCGGAATGGCCCTGCACCTCGGGGCTGGGGGTGGAACGCTCGCCCGGGGCGCTGGCGGTGGCGCGGCGCAACGCCGAGGCGCTGGGGCTCGCCGGCCGGGCCGAGCTTCAGCCCGGCGACTGGTTCGAGGCGGTGCGCGGGCGCTTCGAGCTGGTGGTCTCCAACCCCCCCTACATCCCCGAGCAGGAGGTCGAGCGCCTCGACCCCGAGGTCCGCGGCTGGGAGCCCTTCGCCGCGCTCTCGGGCGGGGCCGACGGGCTGGCGGCCTACCGGGCGATCGCGGCGGGGCTCGACGGCGCGCTGGC
>CAXGVP010000301.1:0-5303 GCA_964013055.1 uncultured Albimonas sp. | reverse complement strand
CCGGTTGGGAGAAAGGGCGATGATGTCCTCGCCGTCCAGCACCACCTCGCCCGAGTCCGGCTCCAGCAGGCGCAGCAGGGCGCGGCCGGTGGTGGACTTGCCGCAGCCGCTCTCGCCCACGATCGCCAGCGTCTCGCCGGCGCCGACCGAGAAGCTGACGTCGGTCACCGCCTGCACCGCGGCGGTGGTGCGCTTGAACACGCCCGACTTGACGGGGAAGTGCTTGGTCAGGTTGCGGACGGCGAGAATGGGGGTGCTCATGCGGCGGCCTCCTCGATGGGCGCGCGCCAGCAGGCTACGGCGCGGCCGGGCCCGATCTCCTTGAGCGGAGGCGGCGCCGAGCGGCAGTGGTCGGTGGCGAGCGGGCAGCGCCCGGCGAAGCGGCAGCCGGGAAGCTGGAGGTAGGGTGGCGGCACCGAGCCCGGGATCGTCTCCAGCCGGTCGGTGCGCGCATCCAGCCGCGGCACGGCCGCCATCAGCCCCAGCGTGTAGGGATGCTGGGCGGAGGCGAAGAGGTCCGCCACAGGGGCCTTCTCGACCACCTTGCCCGCATACATCACCACGACGTCGTCGCAGGTCTCGGCCACCACGCCGAGGTCGTGGGTGATCAGCACGATGGCCGAGCCGGTCCGCTCGCGCAGGTCGCGCATCAGCTCCAGGATCTGGGCCTGGATGGTGACATCGAGGGCGGTGGTCGGCTCGTCCGCGATCAGCAGCTCGGGGTCGTTGGCGAGCGCCAGCGCGATCATCACGCGCTGGCGTTGCCCGCCCGAGAGCTGATGGGGGAAGTCGTCGACGCGGGATTCCGGCGAGGGCAGCCGCACCAGGTCCAGCATCTCGATCGCCCGCGCGCGGGCCTTGGCCTTGTCCTTCCAGCCGTGCGCCCGGAGGCTTTCGATGATCTGGTCGCCGATCGTGTAGACCGGGTTCAGCGAGGTCATCGGCTCCTGGAAGATCATCCCCATGCGCCCGCCGCGCAGCTTGCGCATTTCGCCCTCGGAGAGCTTGAGGATGTCCTTGCCCTCGAACAGCACCTCGCCGCCGGCATAGCGGCCCGGGGGGCGGGGGATCAGGCGCATGACGCCGAGGCTGGTCACGGACTTGCCGCAGCCGGACTCGCCCACGATGCCCAGCGTGGCGCCGCGGCGGACGGAGAAGCTGACACCGTCGACAGCGCGGAAGGTGCCCGCCTCGGTGTCGAAATGGACCTGGAGGTCGCGGACCTCGAGGAGCGGCGCGTCGGTCTGGTCGGTCATTCGGCGCCCTCGTTGGCGTAGACGTAGGGGGCGGCCTCGGCATGGCTGCGGCCGGCGAAATCGAGCTGGCGGAACATCGCCTCGGCCCGCCGCTGGGCGGCTTCCAGCCCGTCCAGCGCGCGGTCCAGGTCGAAGGCGAGGCACTCGCCCCCCTTCACCACCTGGCGGCCGTCGACATAGACGTCGCTCACGGCCCGCTCGGCGGCCACGTAGACCATCGAGGACAGCGGGTCGCGCAGCGGCCGCATGGCCCGGTGGCGGATGTCGACGGTGAAGAGATCGGCCTTCAGCCCCGGAGCCAGCTTGCCGATCTGGTCGTTGTTGAGGATCGCAGCGCCGCCGGTGGTCGCCATGTCGATCACCTGCGCGGTGCGGATGTCGTAGACGTTGGTCGCCATGACGCGGGAGTTGGTCAGGGCGTTGCGCATCTCCTCGACCATGTTGTGGGGGTAGGTGTCGGTGCCGAGCCCCATCGGGATGCCGCCGCGCAGGTAGCGGCCCAGCGTGCGCATGGTGATGCCGCGGCGCTGGAACACGGTCGGGCAATGGGCCACCGCGGCGCCGGATTTCTGCAGCGTCTCGAAATCGTTGGCCATCGGCCAGTTGGCGTTGGCGTGGTCGTTGAGGAAGATGCCGTGGCCGATGATCAGGTTGTCGTCCAGCACCCCCAGCGAGTTCAGCCACTCGATCGGGGTCATGCCGTGGCGCCGCGTGATCTCGTGGAACTCCACCACGCTCTGGGCTGCGTGCAGCGTCATCTTCAGGCCGCGCTTCTTCGCCTCGGCGGCGGAGGCCTGGATCAGCTCCGGCGTGCAGGTGTCGATCTGGGAGGGCGAGACGATGCCCGAGAGCCGGCCCGAGGGATGGGCGATGGCGCTCTCGATCACGCCCATCGCCTCTTCCATGGCTTTCTCGCCGGCGGCCTCGTCCCACTCGTATTCGGTGACGTGGCCGTTCTTGGTGTACCAGCGGGCGGAGCGATACATCGGCGCGGCGTAGGCGCGAAGCCCGCTCTGCGCCAGCAGGTCGATCCAGCCCTCGTAGGGGACCGAGAGGTCCACGAGGGTGGTGACGCCCGACATCAGAAGCTCGCTCAGCGCCACCTTCACGCAGTCCTGCACCCCCTCGGGGTCCGGGCGGAACAGGGGCATGAACTCGTAGAGCGAGGACATGTAGAGGCGCTTCGAGCCGAGCTCGTCCAGCATCCCCTTGTTCATCGGCTCGGAGGAGGGGTGCGAATGGATGTTGACGAAGCCCGGGGCGACCATGCGGTCGCTCCCGTCGAGCTCGACGGCGGCCTCGCCCTCATACTTGCCGCCGACCTGCACGATGCGGTCGCCGGCGAAGGCGACGTCGGCGTCGTGGAGGTAGGTGTGGCGGCCCTTGGCCTCGTCCCAGGCGACGATCCAGGCGGCGTTGCGGATCACGGTGACGGGGGCGGCATCGGTCATCGGGGGGCGGACCTCGGGTCGCGGCCCGGGCAGCGCGAGGCGCAGGCGCGGGCGAGAATTTCGGGAGGGATGCGCCGGCCCCGCAACGGGGCCGGCGCGGTCGCTTCAGGCGCGGATCAGTCCACGAACTCCAGCTGCAGGCCCTTGTAGAGGCCGGCGCCGTAGATGTTGTGCGGCTTGATCGGCGCGAGCTTGGAGACGTAGGCGATCTGCATCGGGCGCTCGTAGATCGGCAGCCAGGTGACCGCCTCCTGCACCTTCAGCAGCACCTTGCCGTAGGCCTCGGCGCGCGCCTCGTCGGTGACGGCGGCGGCGGCGGTCTTGAGCAGCTCGTCGGTCTCCGGGTCGTTCCAGTTCATCCGGTTCGGCGAGGGGATGTTCGCCGAGCGGAAGTACAGGTTCAGCGCGTCGCCGGTCGAGACGTAGGGGAAGCCCATGGTGAAGATGTCGAACTCCTGCGTCGCCAGCTTGCCCCAGATGACCGTGGGGTCGAAGGCCTGGATCTGCAGGTTGATGCCCGCCTTCAGCAGGTCGGCCTGGACCACCTCGGAGGTCTTCGCCCACTCGCCGATGAACGAGTAGATGATCGGCTCGAGCTTGACGCCATCCTTCTCGCGCACGCCGTCGGAGCCGACGACCCAGCCGGCCTCGTCGAGGATCTTGGCGGCCTGCTCGGGATCGTACTTGAAGACGAACTCCTCGACGGCCGGATTGTAGTCCAGCGCGCCGGCGGAGACGTAGGTGTAGGCGGGGTCGACCTCGCCGAAGAACAGGTCCTCGGCCATCGCCTCGCGGTTGACGGCGAGGTTGATCGCCTTGCGCACCGCCGGGTCGTTCATGCCGGGCTTGTCGACCTTGAAGCCGATGAAGTTGGTCCAGAACGCGGCGTCGGAGCGCACGACCTCGATGTTCGGGGCCTGGCGCATCTTCTCCATGCCGATGAAGGGCACGTAGTAGGACACGTCCGCCTGCCCGGTCAGCAGGGCGACGGTGCGGGTCGCGGCCTCGGGGACCACCTTCCAGACCACCTTGTCGACCTTGGCCTCGCCCGGCTCGCCATACATCGGCGGGCCCCAGTTGTAGCCCTCATGCTTCGTCATGGTCAGCTGGTTGCGCGGCTCCCAGCTTTCCCAGCAGAAGGGGCCGGTGCCGTTGAAGCCGGTCACGCCGAAGTCGGCGCCCAGGGCTTCCACGTTCTCCTTGTCGACCACGGTCCCGAAGGACTGGGCCAGCTGGTAGAGCAGCTCCGAATACGGTGCGTTGAGCTCGTACTTCAGGGTGTAGTCGTCGAGCGCGACCACCTCCTTGATGTCGCCGGCGCGCCAGGCGACGCCCGACTTCAGCTCGGGGCTGACCCAGCGGTTGATCGAGTAGGCGATGTCCTCGGCGGTCATCGGCTTGCCGTCGCAGAAGGTCACGCCTTCCTTGATCTTGAAGGTGTAGGTCTTGCCGTCCTCGGAGACCTCCCAGCTCTCGGCCAGCAGGGGCTCGATGGTCTGCATGTCCTCGTTCAGGGCGACGAGCGTGTCGCCCATCATGAACAGCGCCTCGGAGCCCGCCAGCGCGGTGATCGCGGGGGGATCGTACTTGTTCGAGTCCAGCTCGCGCACGATGGTGACGGTCTGCGCCGTCGCCAGCGCCGGGAGCGAGACGGCCAGCGCCGCCCCCAGTCCCAGGGTTCTCTTGGTCATCTAACGGGCCCTCCTTGTCGGCACGTGTCTGTTGCGAAGGCGGCCGGGGTCTGTCGCCCCGGTCCGCGATGCGGGGTTGGCCGCGGCGTCAGGCCTGAAGCCGCGGATCGAGCACGTCGCGGAGCGCGTCGCCGGCGACGTTCGCGCAAAGGACGATGATGAAGATGACCACCGAGGGGATCACCGCGATGTGCGGCGCGAACAGCAGGTAGTCGCGTCCCTGGGAAGCCATCATGCCCAGCTCGGCCATCGGCGGACGGGCGCCCAGGCCAAGGAAGCTCAGCGCGGCCCCGATCAGGATCACCTGCCCGAAGCGCAGCGAGATGAAGATCATGATCGAGGAGATGCAGTTGCGCAGCAGGTACTTGCGGAACAGGTCCCGGTCCGAGAGGCCCACCGCGCGGCCCGCCTCGATGAACTCCATCTTCATCACGCCGACCGCGATCCCGCGGCTGATGCGGGCGCAGTCGGGGATCGAGGAGATCGCCAGCGCGATGATCACCGGCACCGCCCCCTGCCCCATCACCGCCACCAGCGCGAGGCCGAGGAGGATCGCCGGGAACGACAGCATCATGTCCATGAAGCGCATCAGCCAGGCGTCGAGCCGGGTGTAGAAGGCCGACAGCAGCCCGATCATCGAGCCGATGAAGCCGCCGATCCCCACCGAGATCAGGCCGATCAGCAGCGTCAGCCGCGAGCCGTAGAGGATGCGCGAGAAGATGTCCCGGCCCTGCCCGTCGGTGCCCAGCAGGTGCTCGGCCTCGCCGCCCGCCTGCCAGACCGGCGGGGTCATCACCGAGCGCGAGTTCACATAGGGGTCGTGGGTCGCCAGCAGCGGCGCGAAGATCGCGCCGAGGATGATGATCCCCAGCACCGTCATCGCGGCGACGGCGGCCTTGTCGCGC
>CAXGVP010000300.1:0-5317 GCA_964013055.1 uncultured Albimonas sp. | reverse complement strand
CCCGGCCGACGAGTCACTCGGCGACGCGGGGCAGATCCTCTTCGACCGGGATCTCTGTCACGTCCTCGAAGCGCTTGGCGAGGCGGCCGAATTCCTCCGGGTCGCCGCGCACGTCGAGGAGCGTCGCCTCGTCGGTGGCGTGGGTCGCGTCGACGGTCATGTGGGCGTGAACCCAGGCGAGCGCCGCGCCGTTCTCGGAGGGCACGCGCAGGCGGCGGGTCAGCTCGCGCGCGCCGAGGCGCGTCTCGACCGCGGCCAGCAGCTCCGGCACGCCCTGCCCGGTCAGCGCCGAGCAGGCCACCGCGTCGGCGCGCCGCGCGGTCTCGTTGAGCATCGAGAGCCGGGCCGCGTCGGGCAGTCGGTCGAGCTTGTTGCGCACCTCCAGCATGCCCGCGCGCCGCTCGTCGCCGACCCCCAGCGCGCCCAGCACCCGGGCCACGTCCTCGGCCTGGGCGTCGGTGTCCTGGTGGGAGACGTCGCGCACATGCAGGATCAGGTCGGCTTCCAGCACCTCCTCGAGCGTGGCGCGGAAGGCCGCGACCAGCTGCGTGGGCAGGTTGGAGATGAAACCCACCGTGTCCGACAGGATCGCGCGCCGCCCCGAGGGCAGACGGATCTCGCGCATGGTGGGGTCGAGGGTGGCGAAGAGCATGTCCTCGGCCATCACCTGCGCCTCGGTCAGGCGGTTGAACAGCGTCGACTTGCCGGCGTTGGTGTAGCCTACCAGCGCGATCACCGGATAGGGGATCTTGCGGCGGGATTCGCGATGCAGCTCGCGGGTCTTGACGACCGTCTCAAGACGCTTTTCCAGCTTCTTGATCCGCTCGCTCAGCGCGCGGCGGTCCGCCTCGATCTGCGTCTCGCCGGGGCCGCCGACGAAGCCCAGCCCGCCGCGCTGCCGCTCGAGGTGGGTCCAGGAGCGCACGAGGCGGGTCTTCTGGTAGTTCAGGTGCGCAAGTTCGACCTGGAGCACGCCCTCGCGGGTGCGGGCGCGCTCTCCGAAGATCTCGAGGATCAGGCCGGTGCGGTCGAGGATCTTGACCTTCCAGGCCTTCTCCAGGTTGCGCTGCTGGACGGGGGAGACGGGGCCGTCGATGACGACCAGCTCCGTCTCCGTGTCCTTGAAGCGTTCGCCCAGCTCCTCGACCTTGCCGGAGCCGAAGAGATGGCCGGCGTCCGCCTTGGGCAGACGCACGACATCGGCGCCGACGACCTCCAGGTCGATGGCGGCGGCGAGACCGATGGCCTCCTCCAGAGCCTGCTCCGGAAGGCGCAGGTCGTCGGTGGGTCGGTTGCGGATATCGGGATGAAGCACATGCGCGCGGGTCATCCCGCGGCAGTTATCCCTCTTCGCCCGGCTCGTAAAGGGAGATCGGCTGCGAGGGCATCACGGTGGAGATCGCGTGCTTGTAGACGAGCTGGCTCTGCCCGTCGCGGCGCAGCAGCACGCAGAAATTGTCGAACCAGGTGATCACGCCCTGAAGCTTGACCCCGTTCACCAGGAAGATGGTGACCGGAACCTTGTTCTTGCGGATGTGATTGAGGAAGGCGTCCTGCAGGTTCTGTTTGTCGGCCATGGTCTTTCGTCCCCCTTCTTTGGGGTTTCAGTCTTATGAGTCGGGGCGCCCGGCGGCGCTCTTGGGTCGATGAAGGCAAGATGAGGGCGCGCGCCGCGAAAGGAAAGCGCTTTTCGCGCGTGCGGCCGTTTGCTGCGGGTGCGAAATCATTTCCGCCAGTAAGCGGGGTTGCACAGCGCCACGGCGGCCAGCACCTCGATCCGGCCCAGCACCATCGCCGCCAGCATCACTGCGCGCGCGGCCTCGGAGGCGTGCTGGTAGTCGGCGCCAGTCGCCAGCGGGTAGAGCGGCCCCGCGTTCGACAACGAGGCGACCGCGCCGGCCATGGCGGTGTCGAAATCCATCCCCGCCAGCGTCAGCGCCATCAGCGCCGCGGCCAGCGCGGTCATGTAGAGCATCACATAGACCCAGGCGTTGACGATCGCGTCCCGCGACAGCCGCCCGCCCGAGGTGCGCGCCGTATCCACGCGCGAGGGGTGGCACAGCCGGTCGAGCTCCCCCCCTCCGTGGCGGTAGAGCGCGTAGGCCCGGAACAGCTTCACCCCGCCCGCGGTGGTCGCGACCCCGCCGCCCAGCGTGGCCAGCCCCATCAGCATCAGCGAGGGCGCCTCGACCTGCGCCCAGGTCACGACGTCGGGCCAGTCGGCCGAGACGTAGCCCGAGGTCGAGATCATCCCCACCGAGGTCGCGAAGCCCCCCCACAGCGCGCGGCCGGCATGGAAGGGGTTGTCGAAGATCTGGCTCGGCCCCGCGCCGACCCAGATGCCATGGGCGAACAGCCAGGCGGTGGCGATCATCACCGCGATCACCAGCAGCTGGATCTCGGGATCGCGCCGCGCCTCCAGCCAGTTGCGCGCCGCGCCGGGGCCCGCCGTGGGGCCGCGCCGGCCCAGCGTCAGGCGCGACATCGACAGGATCAGGAACAGGACGGCGACGACCTCGGCCATGCGGTTGCCCTCGGCCGCGAGCCCGCCGGCCAGCGGCGAGATGCCGGAGGTCGAGACGATGCCCATGGCATGGCACAGGGCCACGAAGCTCGGCTGGCCGGCGGTGGCCAGGGCCGCGGCGGCGATCGCGGTCAGCCCCGCATAGGACGGCCCCACCGCGGACAGCGCCCGCACCGCCCGCCGCCCCCCCGGCCCCAGCGCCAGGATGCGGCCCACCCGCATCCGCGCCTCGCCGGTCGAGGAGGCGCCGGGCAGGTCCAGAAGCTCCCGCGGGGCGAGGATCGCGACCGCCCCCACCAGCGTCGCCAGCCCCCCGACCCAGCCCATCATCGCCCGCCACAGGTGCACCGAGGGCGGGGCCGAGAACGGGGTGATCAGCGTGGCCCCGGTGGTGGTCAGGGACGAGGTCGCCTCGAAATAGGCGCCGGTCCAGCCCAGCTCGGGCAGGATCAGCGCCAGCGGCACCGCGGCGAAGACCGGGCCGGCGGCGAAGACGCCCAGCAGCGTCATCAGCTCGGCCCGCGCATTGGCCCCCGAGGCGCCCTTTCGCCAGGCCGCCGCCCCCAGCGCCGAGGCCGCCAGCATCACGAAGACCGAGGCGTAGAGGAACAGCCGCGCCGAGCGCCAGTCCCGCTCCAGCCCCGCCGCCAGCGCAGGCAGCAGCATCAGCACGCCCAGCGCGAAGACGAAGACCAGGAAGACCGGGAAGCCCCTCAGGCGCATGGCGGCCGGCCGCGGGTCAGAAGAAGTCGACCGAGACGCGGAACAGCTGCTCCACCTCCCGCACCACGTCGCGGCGCGCGAAGACCACCACGCGGTCGTGCTCCTGGATCACCAGGTCGCCGGTCGGCATCTTCACGCCCTCGCGCGTCAGCACCGCGCCGACGATGGCGGATTCGGGAAATCCCGCCGATCTCAGCGGCTTGCCGGCGATGGGCGAGGTCGCGAGGACCTGCGCCTCGATCACCTCCGCCTCGGCGTCGCCCACGGCATAGACGGCGCGCACCCGGCCGCGGCGCACATGGCGCAGGATCGAGGAGACGGTGGTCGAGCGCGGCACCAGCAGCGCGTCCACGCCGAGGCTGTCCGAGAGCTCGGCGTAGGAGGGGTCGTTCGACAGCGCGATCGCGGTCCGGCACCCCGCCTTCTTGCCGCGCGCCGCGGCCAGCAGGTTGGTCTTGTCGTCGAAGGTCAGCGACAGGATCGCGTCGGCGTCGCGGACGTTGGCCTCCTCCAGCAGCACCGGGTCGAGCCCGTCGCCGAGCAGGACGATGGTGCGCTCCAGCTCCTCGGCGGCGCGCTCGGCGCGGGCGCGGTCGCGGTCGATCATCTTCACGCGCGGACGCTCGGCATGTTTCTCAAGCATTCGCGCGACTTGCAGGCCGACGTTGCCGGCGCCCACGATCACGACGCGGGAGACCTTGCGGCTCTCGCGCCCGAACAGCGACAGGGTGCGGGTGACGTCCTCGGCGGCGGCGACGAAATAGACGTCGTCGCCCTCCAGCAGCGAGTCCTGGGGGGAGGCGACATGCAGCTGACCGTCGCGGCGATAGGCGACCACGATGGCCTTCAGGGTCGAGAACAGCTCCGACAGCTGGCGCAGCGGCGTGTTCAGCACCGGGCAGTCGGGCAGCAGGCGGGTGCCGACCAGCCGTACCTTCTCGTCGAGAAAATTCTCGATATCAAAGGCTTCGGGGTTCTGCAGGCGGCGCATGGCGACGCGGGCGACCTCGAGCTCGGGGGAGATCACCACGTCGATGGGCATGTGATCGCGCCGAAACAGGTCCGCCCAGCGGTTCTGCAGGTAGGACTGCGCCCGGATCCGCGCGATCTTCTGGGGCACCGAGAACACCGAGTGCGCGACCTGGCAGGCGACCATGTTCACCTCGTCGGCGAAGGTCGCGGCGATGAGCATGTCGGCGTCCTCGGCCCCGGCCCTTTCCAGCACGTCGGGATGGGAGGCGAATCCAACGATTCCATTGACATCGAAGGAGTCGGTCACACGCCGCACGAGCCCCGCGTCCTGGTCGACGATGGTGACGTCGTTGGCCTCGCGGCTGAGGTGGCGGGCGATCTGCGAGCCGACCTGGCCCGCGCCGCAGATGATGATCTTCATGGGATCTCCGTCCCCGCAGGCCGTCCCTGCACGCCGGGGCGGAGGATGCGACGCGCCCTGCGCGGTGTCAAACGGGGACCGCCGCGGCACGGGGCGGCGCCGGGGGCCTCAGGCGGGGCGGGTCTCGCTGAGCGGGATCAGCCGGCTGTCGGCCACCGCCGCGGCGCGATGCGGCAGCAGCGCGGCGATGCGCGGGTCCTGCGCGTGGGCGAGGAACCGCTCCAGGCTCGCCTGGCGCACCAGCAACACCCGGTCCCAGCGCTCTCCCTCCGGGCCGACCAGCAGGGGATGGCCGCGGGCCAGCAGCATCGGCTCGCCGCCGCTCTCGCGCAGCAGGGGCAGCGTGCCGCGGAGATACCGGTCGAAGGCCTCGGCGCCGGAGATCGGGGCCTCGGGCGCGAGATCGGGGGCGGCGGAATAGTCGGCCGTCTCCCGCAGGCGGATGAGGTCGAGCATCAGCGGCGCGCCGGTCGGCGGGTCGGCCAGCAGGCGGCGGACGGCGGGCGCCGAGACCTCGACATGGCGGGCGATGCCGCCAGCGAAGGCGGGCGCGGCGAGGCGACGGGCATGGGCGGCCAGGTCGCCGGGCCAGGGCGCGAGCCGGGCCGCGAAGGCCGCCTCGTCGCCCGCATAGAGGGCGCGGGCCGCCTCCTCGAAGCCCGGGAGGGCACCGGCGG
>CAXGVP010000299.1:0-5327 GCA_964013055.1 uncultured Albimonas sp. | reverse complement strand
CTATTGCGGCTCCGCCACGCCCACCGATCCGCCCGCGGTCATCCGCATGCTCTCGAGCCCGTTGTCGGCGGCGACCTTGCGCCCCGCGCCCGGGTCGCCCGCGTCGCTCGCCACCTGGGCCACGCCGAACCCGCCTGCGGGGGCGGTGCGCACCGCGGCGCGCTCGGGCGCGCCGGGGGGCACGCCGTCGCCCGAGATCTCGTCCCCGATCTGCTGCATCACCACCTGCAGGACCGCGCGCAGGGGCACGCCCTCGGCCGACCAGAACTCCAGCGTCTCGTTGAGGCTCTCGATCACGCCGGCGAACAGGAACCTCCCCCAGGTGAAGGAGACCTGCGGCGGCGGCACGAGGCTGTCGAAGGCCACCAGCGCCATCGCCTTGATCGGGCCGGTGCGGTCGCGCACGTCGGCGCCGTCCTCGGTGGAGTCGAAGACCAGCTCCATCTCCAGCTTGGCGGTGGTGGAGCGGGTGTGCTGGGCGTTGGGCCCGTCGCCGCCCTGCCCCTCCTCCTGGAGCTTGTTGGTCAGCGAGACCTTCAGCGTGGCGGGGTTGAAGTCGACCGCCTGCTCCGCCCCCCCGTCGAGGTTGCGGAATTTTCCCAGCGCGAGGTCGGTCATGACGCGACCTCCATCTCCAGCCCCTCGTGGACGAGGTGCAGTTCCTCGACCGCGAGGTCCGCGGACCGGGCGTTGAGGTCGCCCGCGCGGAATTTCACCGGCATGGCCCGGCGCAGGGTCCAGCCGAACACCGGCTCCGCCCCGCGCAGCAGGGTGACGGTGACGTCGCCCCGCATCCCCCAGGCGCCGTTGGGCGCAGCCGCGTCCCCTGACGCTCCGGGCGCGGGCGGCGCGCCGGCGAAGGCCGCGAACCAGGACCACAGGTGCCGGCTCTCGACCACGCCGCGCTTGAAGACGACCGTCGAGAAGGTCACCGGCCCGGCCTTCTGCACGGGGCCGTAGTTGCGCCCGCCCGCGGGGATCACCCGGGCCTCCATCGAGGCCTCGAGCCCGGAGACGTCGGAAAACCCGCCCAGCAGCGGCTTGTCGACCTTCGCGAAGGCCGGCAGGTCGAATGCGACGTGAAACTGGAAGGCCAGCAGCGGGACCGAGCGGTCCTCGCCCGAGGGCGCCATGACCGGCATCAGACCCGCCCCTCCCTGGCCTGGCCCAGCGCCAGCGAGACCCGGACCTGCTGGATCGGCTGGGCGGCGCGGAAGGTCACCTCCGCGATCACCCGGCCGGCGTCGAGATCCGCCCGGGTCATGGTCTCGCGCCCGCAGCGCACGGTGTAGGCGGGGGCGCCCGCGAAGGCGCCGGCCTCGCGCAGACGCTCCATCAGGGCGGTCAGGGCGGCGCGGGTCTCGGCCCACAACGCCTCGCCGGAAGGCTCGAACAGGTGGTCATGGCCAAGCTCGCGCGCCGCCCGCTCGATCACCCCGACCAGGCGCGAGACGCCCCCCGCCCGCCCCTCTCGCGACACCGCCGCGGTGGCGTCCGAGATCAGCTTGAAGCCCGAGGTCCCGCGGGCCACCAGCGTCAGCCGGTCGCCGGCCCAGTCCGCCCCGCCGGCGGCCCCCGGCGCCAGCCCGCGGGCCAGCTCTCCGGAGCCCAGCTCGGGCGAGAGCCGCAGGACGCCCGTCGCCTCCCGCCCCGCGGCCGAGCGATGCGCGCCCCGCGCCAGGGCGGATCCTGCGATCAGGCCGGCGGCGATCCCCTCGGCGCCCTCCAGCCCCTCCGGCGCGCCGGCGGCGGCGGGGGTGGCCAGCCAGGGATAGGCCAGCTGCAGGCGGCGGGAGCCGAGCCAGGTCGCGGACAGGGCCGAGGTCCCGTCGGCGATCGGCTCGACGGCGGCCAGCGTCGCCAGCGGGGCCAGCGGGTCGCCGGCGCCTGGCGCGGGGCGCGGCAGGCTCGCGACCAGGATCGCGTCGCGGCGGTGATGGGCGCCGCCCGGCGCCTCGGCCAGCGCCAGCGCATGGCGGACGGCGCGGGACCACAGCGCGAACCCCTCGGCGTCGAGGCGCGGCGCCTCCAGCGGCAGGGGCGCAGGCGTCGCGGCCTCCTCGGAGGCCAGCGGACCGCAGGGGCGGAAGGCCTCCGGCGGGGGCGGCGGCGCGGGGATCGCGGCGGCGGGGGCCGGGGGACCGGCGCAGAGCTCCGGCAGGTCCGGCAGCAACAGCATGGCCGCCTCGTCGATCCCCAGCAGATGCGCCGCGCCCCGCCAGGTCCCCGGGTCCTGGGCGGAGACGGGCATCCCGACGCCGTCGAACCCCGGCAGGAGGGGGGCGAAGTCGGCCGTCAGCTCGTCGATGGCGGGCAGCGACAGCCGCCGCGCCCGCGCAGCGCGATGGTCGGCGGGGTCTTCGCCCGGATCCACCACCGGCAGGGGATCCCCGGTGCGCACGATCCAGGCCTTGCGGCCGCCCTGGGCGAAGAAGCTGCGCACGGCGAGGCCGAGGGGGCTCGGGACCGGCCGCGGATCGCCCGGAGAGGCGGTGCGGCCCCGCCAGTCGAACAGCGCGTCGAAGGCGTCCCAGCTCTCGACCGCGACGGGGCAGTCGAGCAGCGCCTCGACCGCCGCCGCGCCGCGCGCGAAGGGGCCGACGCCGGCCCAGCCGGCCGCCTCGAGGGCGATCAGCACGTCCTCGGGCACGGGGGCGGGGCGCCGCGCGACGAGGCCTGCGAACAGGGCCACGTCGGCGCGCGCGCTCAGCCCCGCGCCGGGGGCGGGGAGGGGGGAGAAGAAGACGCCCGGGCGCGGCATGGTCTCAGACGTCCGCCCACTCGAAGCCTTCGGCGGCGATGACCAGCTCCTCCATCGCCACGTCCGAGCCGCCCTTGGCCGCGAAGGTCGGGCCGGTCCACTTCATCGGCCGCGCGTTGATCAGCTTCCAGCGCAGCACCGGCTCCTGCATCTCGTCCATCATGGTGATCAGCACGGGGCGGGCGGTGAACGGGCTGGTGCGGGTCGCCTTCACCCAGTCCCAGAAGTTGGTGAGCCCCATCACGCCCCGCTTGAGCGTCACGTCCGAGACCTTGTGGAGCCCGGGCAGCTTCCTCACCCGGTTCTCCTTGTCGTTGCCCTGCCGGTACTCGATCAGGGTGATCTCGGTGCCGAGCCCCGAGACGTCGGTGAACCCGCCCAGCGCCGAGCTCTCGTCCGGCCCGTCGCCGAGGTTCACAATGAAATTGGTCGCCGCCCAGGGCGTCTCGCGAACAGCCATCTCTCAGCCCTTTCTCAGCCGTCCGCTCCGGCCGTCTTCTGGCCGATGCGGAAGATCACGAACTCGGCGGGCTTCAGCGCAGCCACGCCGACGAGGCAGACCAGCCGCCCGTTGTCGATGTCGTTCTGGGTCATGGTGTCCCGGCCGCAGCGCACGAAGAACGCCTCCGCGGGGGTGGCGCCCAGCAGCGCGCCCGAGACCCATTCGTTGTAGAGGAAGTCGGTCACGGTGGTGCGGACGTTGTCCCACAGCCGCTCGCCGTTGGGCTCGAACACCGCCCACTGCGTGCCCCGGTCGATCGAGGCCTCGAGGTAGAGGAAGTAGCGCCGCACCGGCACGTATTTCCACTCGGGGTCCGAGGACGCGGTGCGCGCCCCCCACACCCGGATGCCGCGGTTGGGCAGCGCCCGGATGCAGTTGATCCCCAGCGGGTTGAGCACCTCCTGCTCGCCGAAGCGGACGTGGCGCTGCAGGCCGACGGCGCCGGTCACCGTCTCGTTCGCCGGCGCCTTCCACACGCCCCGCTCGATGTCGGTGCGCGCGTAGATCCCGCAGACCGCGCCCGCGGGGGGCACGTCGATGCGCCCCGGGGCCAGCGGATCGGTGGCGGCCAGCGGATTGGAGGTGGTGATCCACGGGTAGTAGAGCGCGGCGTGGGAGCTATCGAGCCCGCTCTTGGTCGCCCTGACCTGCGCGATCGACTGCTGGGAGGCCGTCTCCAGCACCGCGATGCGATACGACCGCCGCGTCTCCGCGCTGGCGATCAGCGCCTGGTTGATGCCGGCGGCCGAGCCGATCTCGGCCCCGCCGGGGGCGGCGATGATCGACACGTCCTCCAGCGCCAGCAGGGTGTTGAGCGCCTCGGTATAGACCGCAGGCGTGGGGGCGGCGTTGCCGTCCGTGCCCCCGGTCAGCAGGATCGTGCGCCCCGACCCGTTGGCCCGGCACAGCGCCTGGCGCAGCACGATGGCGGTGGTGGCGGCCTCGACGTCCAGCCGCACGGGGTTGGCCAGCGCGTCCTCCGCATTGGGCGGCGTCGCGCCCAGCACCGAGCCCGCATAGCGCGGATGCAGCGGGTGGAAGCCGAGGTCCGCGGCCTCCCACACCACGCCCGAGGGGTCCTCGACGGCGACCGCGCAGCTCACCAGCGACAGGGCGCCGGTGTCGGCGAGCCCGTCGAAGGCGGTCGCGTCGGCGGCCGAGGTCACCATCGGGTCGGTGCCGATCACGTAGTAGTCCTCGGCGATGCGCACCATCGTGCCCGCCGGCTTGCGCAGGGCGATGGCCTTGGTGGATTCGGTCTGCACCTGGGAGAAGGCGACGCGGAAGCCGGCGTCCGTCCCCGCGATCCGGGCCCCGCCCGGGGCGCGGGCGGTCATCGTCACGCCCGAGTCCGCCGGCCCGAACTCGCCGATGGCCGCAGCCGACGCCCCCGCCCCCACGACCCGCGCGACGTAGAGCCGCCCGCCCCCGTTGGCGAAGAACGCCCGCACGGCGAGCGCGAGGTAGTTGGGCGTCTCCGCCCCGTTGATGCGCAGCGCATCGGGCCCGCCGTAGACCCGTTCGAAATCCGCGACCGAGGTCAGCAGCGGCGGCGTGACCGCATTGGCGCCCGAGCTGATCGGGCCCCGCGCGCAGGGCCCCACGAAGGCGGCGGTCGAGGTGCCGACCCCCGCGATGGACTTGGCGCGGAAGCTGGTCTCTTCCACGTAGACGGCAGGAGCGAGATATTCCGGCATCGGGCGCCTCCAGGCGATGGTCGTCAGGGCGCTCGGGCCCAGGGATTTCAGGTCGGGGTTGCAGGTCGGGCGGTCAGGTCGGGGTCCAGGTCAGGGCGGCGGTCGCGAGCCGGCCGGGGCGCAGCGCCACGGTCCCGGGCGGGGCGGTCTCGATCGCGGGATCGGCGATCAGCAGGGCCGCGAGGATCGCGTCGGGGTCCGCGAACCCCGCGCGCCGGGCGGCGAAGGCGGCGCGGGCGGCGGCGATCTCGGCGGGCGCATGCAGGCGCACGGCGGGCGCGTCGATCACCGCGTCCACCTCCGCCTCCAGCTCCGCGAGCACCGTGGCCCCCGGCCCGGGCGAGGCGATGGGCAGGCCCGGCAGGCG
>CAXGVP010000298.1:0-5339 GCA_964013055.1 uncultured Albimonas sp. | reverse complement strand
CCGCGAGAGGCCCCGGGTCGGGCCCGGGGCGCCTCGGCGCGGGACGGTATGGGGCCCTTCGGCCGGGGCGGCGCGGCCGGGGCGGAGGGTCAGCCGGCGGCGGCGGCCTCGCCCTGGGCGCGGGCCTGGGAGAGGGTCTGGACCGGGGTCAGAGCCTCGGGGTCGACCACCAGCTCGATCAGGTAGGGGACCGGGCTCGCCATGGCGCGGGCGAGGGCGGCGGGGAACTGGGCGGTCTCGGTCACCTGCTCGCCCTCGCCGCCATAGGCTTTCGCCAGCATCACGAAGTCCGGGTTCACCAGGTCGGTGGCGATGGTGCGGCCGGGGTGGTGACGCTCCTGATGCATGCGGATGGTGCCGAACATGCCGTTGTTGACCACCAGGGAGATCAGCTTGGCGTTCTGCTGGCAGGCCGTCGCCAGCTCCTGCGCGGTCATCAGGAAGCAGCCGTCGCCGCCCATCGCGATCACCGTCCGTCCCGGCTGGGTGATCGCCGCCGACACCGCCGCCGGCACGCCGTAGCCCATGGACCCGGAGGTCGGCGCCAGCTGCGTGCCGTAGCGGCGCAGAGAGCGGAACTTGTGCAGCCAGATCGTGTAGTTGCCCGCGCCGTTGGAGATGATCGCATCCTCCGGCAGGACCCGGTTCATCTCGGTCATCACCGCGCCCATGTCGAGCGCGAAGGGGCTGTCGGGCGGGGTCGAGAACGCCTCGAACGCGGCGCGCAGCGTGGCCACCCCGGGGGTCTGCCCGCCCCGCGGGGCGAGGGCGGCGGCGGCCTCGAGGAAGGCGGCGGAGGTGCAGGCGAAGCTCAGGTCGGGGCTGTAGACGGCGCCCAGCTCCTCCGGCCCCGGGTGCACCTGCACCAGCGTCTGCTTCATCACCGGGATCGAGAACAGCTCGTAGCCCTGCGAGGCGATCTCGCCAAGGCGCGAGCCGAGGTTCAGGACCAGGTCGCACTCCTCGCGGATCCACTTCAGCAGGGCGGGATTGGCGCCGATGCCCAGCGTGCCGCAGAAGTTGGGGTGGGCGTTGTCCATGTAGTCCTGGCGGCGGAAGGCGGTGACCACCGGCAGGCCCTGCGCCTCGGCGAAGGCCGCGGCCGCGTCGGCCGTCGCCTGGGACCAGCCCGGGCCGCCGATGACCATCAGGGGCGCCTTCGCGGCGGCGAGCATCTCGCCGACCTTCGCCACGTCGGCGGGCGCGGCCGAGGGCGGGGTCCAGGGCTTCAGGTCGGCGACGCGGGCCTCGTCGGAGAGGGTCTCCTCGGGCAGGGCCAGCACCACCGGGCCGGGGCGGCCGGACATGGCGACGGCCCAGGCGCGGCCGATGAACTCGGGGATGCGCTCGGCGCTCTCGATCTGGGCGACCCACTTGGCCATCGGGCCGAACATCTGGCGGTAGTCGATCTCCTGGAACGCCTCGCGGGCGAAGTGATCGCGGGAGACCTGGCCGACGAACAGGATCATCGGGGTCGAGTCCTGGAAGCCGGTGTGCAGCCCGTTGCAGCCGTTGGTGGCGCCGGGGCCGCGGGTGACGGCGGCGATGCCGGGCCGGCCGGTCAGCTTGCCATGCGCCTCGGCCATGTTGGTCGCCCCGCCCTCGTGCCGGCAGGCGACGGTGCGGATCTGGTTGGCATGGTCATGCAGCCCGTCGAGCAGGCCCAGGAAGCTCTCGCCCGGCACGCAGAACACCGTGTCCGCCCCCAGGATCGCCAGCTGGTCGGCGAGGATCTTCCCCCCGTGGCGCAGCGGCGGCAGGTCGGCGGAGGCGGGGGCGGTCGGCTCGGTCATCGGGGGGTCTCCAGGGGATGGGCGGCCCCTGATTAACGCGCGTCGAAGCCGCCGGCAAAGGGCGCGTGACGGGAAGGGACGCTGCGTCACGGCCGAGTCACGGCGAATCGCTTCAGATCGCCCCGTCTCGCGTAGGAAGCCGGGGACCCTGCGTCGCGTATCCCGGCGAGGCGTGTCGATTGCGTTGCCGTTCCGGGCTCGATTTCACGCCCGCGTTCGCGAAAGCTCCTGACCTGGAAGTGCGTCCTGTCCGTGTGCGGCGGGGTCTCCCCGGCCCCGCCCTTTCGGGCCGTCGCGTGTTCGTTGCCGTTCCTGTCGATCGCGTCCCGTCGGGCGCGCCCTGCGTCGGCCGGGCGCGCCCGCGGCTCTCGCGCCCGCGGGCGCGAGGCGCCATGATCGGGGGATGAGCATGCCCCGACTGAGCTTCTGGTTCGAGTTCGCCTCGACCTATTCCCATCTCGCCGTGCAGCGGGCCGAGGCGCTGGCCGCCGCGCGCGGCGTGGCGCTGGACTGGCGGCCGATCCTGCTGGGCCCGATCTTCGCGACCCAGGGGTGGACGACCTCGCCGTTCAACCAGCTGCCGGTGAAGGGCGCGAACATGTGGCGCGACATGGAGCGGCAGGCCGCGAAGCTGGGCCTGCCCGCGATCGTGCGCCCGGATCCGTTCCCGCAGAACAGCCTGCTGGCGGCGCGCGTCGCCACCGCCCTGCCGCCGGAGACCCGCCCCGCCTTCGCGCGCGAGGTGTTCCTGGCCGAGTTCGCCCGCGGCGAGCCGATCGCCGACCCTGCCGTGATCGGCCGGGCGCTGGCCGCCGCCGGCCAGCCGGTGGAGAGCGTGCTGGCGCTGGCCGCCGAGCCCGGGACCAAGGCCGCCCTGCGCGCCGCCACCGAGGAGGCGCAGGCCCTCGGCGTCTTCGGCGCCCCCACCTTCACCACCGCCGACGGCGAGCTGTTCTGGGGGAACGACCGGCTGGAGGATGCGCTGGACTGGGCCGTCGCGCACGGCTGAGCGCGCGCGCCTCGGGCGGGTCGACGACGCCGCCCGGGGGTCTTCGCCGCCGCCCGAGGGGTCTTCGCACCGGTGGCGCACGCCCCTGTCGCCGAGGCGGCGCGCTCCTTCCCCGCGCCGCTCGCGTGGCGGGCCGCGAGAGGCCCCGGGTCAAGCCCGGGGCGCCCGTGGGGCGCGGCTGCGCGAAAGATCACGAGGGGCGCGACGGGGGGCACGGCGGGGGCGCGGCCGGGCGCGGGGCGCTCGATGGCGGCGGGCGCCGGCAGAGCCGGGCGCTCGGTCCGGCCGGCAAGGAAGGGCGCCCGGCCCCGGGCCGCTCAGTGGCGGAAGTGGCGCATGCCGGTGAAGACCATGGCGAGGCCGGCCTCGTCGGCGGCCGCGATCACCTCGGCGTCGCGCATCGAGCCGCCGGGCTGGATCACCGCGGTCGCCCCGGCCTCGGCCGCGGTCAGCAGGCCGTCGGCGAAGGGGAAGAAGGCGTCGGAGGCGACGACCGAGCCCTTGGCGGGGCTCTCGGCCAGGCCCATGGCGCGGGCCATGTCCTCGGCCTTGCGGGCGGCGATGCGGGTGGAGTCGACGCGGCTCATCTGGCCGGCGCCGACGCCCACCGTCGCGCCGTCGCGGGCGTAGACGATGGCGTTGGACTTCACATGCTTGGCGACCTTCCAGGCGAACAGCAGGTCCGCCATTTCCGAGGACGTGGGCTTGCGCTTCGTCGCCACCGTCAGCGCGCCGGGGTCGAGCCGGCCGGCGTCGCGATCCTGCACCAGGAAGCCGCCGGCCACCTGGCGGAAGCTGGTCGTCGGCGCGTCCACCTGCGGCAGGCCGCCGGTGGTCAGCAGGCGCAGGTTTTTCTTGGCGGCGAAGATCGCCTCGGCCTCGGGCGTGACCGAGGGGGCGATCACCACCTCGGTGAAGATTTTCGCGATCTCGGCCGCGGTTTCGGCGTCGAGCTCCATGTTCAGGGCAACGATGCCGCCGAAGGCGGAGGTGGAGTCGCAGGCGAGCGCGCGGGCCCAGGCCTCGGCCGGGCTCGACCCCTGGGCCACGCCGCAGGGGTTGGCGTGCTTGACGATGACGCAGGCGGGACCGTCGGCGGGGTCGAACTCGGCCACGCACTCGAAGGCGGCGTCGGTGTCGTTGATGTTGTTCCAGCTCAGCTCCTTGCCCTGGAGCTGCTTCGCGGTCGCCACGCCCGGGCGGTTGGAGCCGGTGGTGTAGAAGGCGGCCTTCTGGTGGGGGTTCTCGCCGTAGCGCAGGGTCTGGGCGAGCGTGCCGGCGAAGGCGCGGCGGCGGGGCGCGACCTCTCCCGCGTGGTCGGCCATCCAGGCGGAGACGGCGGCGTCGTAGGCGCCGGTGCGCGCATATGCGGTGGCGGCGAGGCGGGTGCGCAGGGCGGGCGTGGTCCCGCCGGCGGCGGCGGCCTCCAGCACCGGGGCATAGTCCTCGGGGTCGGTCACGACGGCCACGAAGGCGTGGTTCTTGGCGGCGGCGCGGATCATCGCGGGGCCGCCGATGTCGATGTTCTCGATGCAGTCGGCGGCCGAGGCGCCCGAGGCCACCGTCGCCTCGAACGGGTAGAGGTTCACCACCAGCAGGTCGATCGGCAGGATGCCGTGCTCGGACATCGAGGCGACGTGGCCGGCGTCGTCGCGCAGCGCCAGCAGGCCGCCGTGGACCTTGGGGTGCAGGGTCTTGACGCGGCCGTCCATCATCTCGGGAAAGCCGGTCAGCTCCGAGACGTCGCGCACCGGCAGGCCGGCGTCGCGGATCGCCTTCGCGGTGCCGCCGGTCGAGACCAGTTCCGTGCCGGCCTCGTGCAGGCCGCGGGCGAGGTCGGTCAGCCCGGTCTTGTCCGAGACGGACAGCAGGGCGCGGCGGATCGGGAGACGGGCGTCGGTCATGGCGGGGCTCCGGCAGAGGCGGGCGGCGGCCCTTGAGGCGGTCGCTGAGGCAGGCGGCGCGGTCATAGCGAAGACGGCCGCGCAAGGCCAGCGAACGCGAGGTCGCGCGCTCAGGCGACCAGGACCAGCGCCAGGACCGAGACGAACACCCAGGCGAGCGCTCCCAGCGCCAGCGGGCGCAGGCCGACGGCGCGCAGGCGGGCGAGGCGGATCTCGCAGCCCATCGCCGCCAGCGCCGCGGTCAGCAGGAACGCGGCGGCGTCGGAGAGCGCGGCGGAGGCCGCGGGCGGGATCGCGACGGCGGAGTTCACCGCGGCGGCGGCGACGAAGCCCGCCACGAACCACGGCATCGGCGGGCGGACGGCCCCGGGCGCGGACCGGCGCAGGGCGAGGAGGAAGACGACCAGCGGCGCCAGCAGCATCACGCGGGCGAGCTTGGCGACGGTGGCGCTCTGGCCCGCCGCCTCGCCCTGCGCGAAGCCGGCGGCGGCGGCCTGGGCGACCTCGTGCACGCTGGCGCCGACCCACAGGCCGTAGGCCTCGGGCGTCAGGCCCAGGGGGGCGGCCAGCAGCGGGAACAGCAGCATCGAGAGCGTGCCGAACACCGTGACGCAGGCGATGGCGAAGGCCACG
>CAXGVP010000297.1:0-5358 GCA_964013055.1 uncultured Albimonas sp. | reverse complement strand
GCCACAGCGCCACCGCGCCCAGCGTCAGCACCACCAGGTTGCCGACCGCCAGCGTCTCGGGCGAGAGGTCGAGCTGCTCCCCGGCCCTCACCACCCCCTGGTGCAGGCCCAGCGCGCCCGCCAGCAGGTTCGCCCGCGACAGCGCCCGCGCCGCCGCGGCGTCGTCGAGCGAGGACAGCCGCAGCGCCGGGGTGTGGGGCGAGAACCAGGCCCCCGCGATGGCATGGCCGATGGCCAGCGTCGCGAACCCGGCGGCGATGTGGTCGGCGACCATCTCGCCCTCGGCGCCCAGGATCTCGAGCTGGCCCAGCGCGCCGCGGATCAGCCCGATCGCCAGCACCGGCGCCACCAGCCGCGCCAGCAGCGCCACCGCCGCCGCCAGCGCCCGCTGGCCGCGGGTCGAGCCCAGGCCGATGCGCCGGCGCGCGATCACGAAGCCGCGCCACACCCCCCACAGTAGCCCCAGTCCCAGCGCCGCCAGGGCCAGCGCGTTGGGCGCGAGGCTGGCGCCCTCGGCCAGGGTGCGGTCGCGGGCGTTCTCCAGCGTCTCGCCGGCGATGGCGCGGATCCTGGCCTGGCCCTCGGCCAGCGCCGGCAGCCAGGAGGTGGGGACCAGCGGGCTGCGGCCCAGGGTCAGTAGTTCCTCGACCTGGCGGTTGCGGATCAGCTCGTCGATCTCGCGCACCAGCGCGTCGGCCCGGGCGTGGGCGAGCTCGGCGCGCTTGGCGCGCGACTCCAGCGCGTCGATCCGGGCCTGCAGCTCGCGCCGCAGCTCGCCCAAGCCCGGCGCGCTGCGCGAGGGGGCGGCCGCCTCGCCGGGCGCGCCCGCGTCATCGGGGGCGCCCGCGTCGGTCGCCTCCCCGGCCGGAGGGGCGGAGGGCTCGCCCCCGCCGGCGGCGGTCGCGGCGGCGTCGGGGGCGCCTTCGGTCCCGGCCTCGGCCTCGGTCTCGGGCGGGGGCTGGTCGTCGCCCTCGCCGGTCAGGACGCTGAGCTGGGAGGCGAGCGGCTGCACCGCGGCGCGCAGCCGCTCGGTCAGGGCGGCGGCGGCGGTGCGGTCGCGCACCAGGCCGGTGCGCATCGCCTCGAACCGGGCGGTGGTCGCATCGCCCTCGGCCAGCGCCGTCTCGGCCCGCTGGGCGGCCTGGTCCCAGGCGTCGAGGCGCTGGTCGATGGCGCCCTGGTCGGCCTCCATCGCCTGCGGCGTGAACGAGGCCGACCCGCGCGAGGTGGAATGGGGAACGAAATGCGGCCCCGCGGGGGGCTCGTCGGCGAAGCTCTCCTCGATCGCCTGCACCGCGGCGTCGGGGACCGCGCCGTCCTGCGCGTGCAGGGGCGTCGCGGCGAACAGCGCGGCGAGCAGCGCCAGCCCCGCGACGACCCCGCCCCACGCGCCGCGCCCGCGCGTCGGGCGGGGCCGAGGCGCGGGCGGACGACGGGTCGGCGCGCCGGCCCGTGGCATCGCTCAGGCGTCTTCGGCGTAGACTTCGGGCAGGACCGAGGGCGCGCGCTCCAGGAAGGCGGGAGTCGGCAGGCCCTTTTCCTTCAGGAACGCGGGGTTGAAGATCTTGGTGGCGTAGCGGGTGCCGTAGTCGCACAGGATGGTCACGATGGTGTGGCCCGGCCCCATCTCCTTCGCCATGCGGATCGCGCCGGCGACGTTGACCCCCGAGGAGCCGCCCAGGCACAGGCCCTCGTGCTCCAGCAGATCGAAGATCACCGGCAGCGCCTCGGCGTCGGGGATGTTGTAGGGCATGTCGACCGACAGCCCCTCGAGGTTCGCCGTGATCCGGCCCTGGCCGATGCCCTCGGTGATCGAGGAGCCCTCGGACTTCAGCTCGCCGTGCTTGTAGTAGTGGAAGAGCGCGGCGCCGTCGGGATCGGCGAGGCCGATCTTCACGCCGCGCTTGCGCTCGCGCAGGGCCTGGGCCGTGCCGGCCAGCGTGCCGCCGGAGCCCACCGCGCAGATGAAGCCGTCGACGGCCCCGCCGGTCTGCTCGAAGATCTCGGGGCCGGTGGTCTCGACATGGGCCTGGCGGTTGGCGGTGTTGTCGAACTGGTTCGCCCAGATCGCGCCATGCGGCTCGGTCCTGGCCAGCGCCTCGGCGAGGCGGCCGGAGTAGCGCACGTAGTTGTTGGGGTTGCGGTAGGGGGCCGCAGGGACCTCGACCAGCTCGGCGCCGGCGAGGCGGATCATGTCCTTCTTTTCCTGGGACTGGGTCTCGGGAATGACGATCACGGAGCGAAAACCCATCGAGGCGCCGACCAGCGCGAGACCGATGCCGGTGTTGCCCGCGGTGCCCTCGACGATGGTGCCGCCGGGCTCCAGCAGGCCGCGTTTGACAGCGTCCCGGATGATGAACAGCGCGGCGCGGTCCTTGACCGACTGGCCGGGGTTGAGGAACTCGGCCTTGCCCAGGATCTCGCAGCCCGTCAGCTCCGAGGCGCGGTTGAGCCGGATCAGCGGGGTGTTCCCGACGGCCGCCGCCAGGTCCTTGCGAATGGTCATCTCGCGCTCCTTCATCCGCGGGCGCCCCCGGGGCAGGGCGGTCCGACGCCTTGGGACTTAGACTTGAGATCACTCTGGCGCAAGGATCGGGTGCTCAATTCACGCCCAATTCGAGATCCAGGAATATTTCACACTCACGGGTCGTTCATTCGAAGCTCAAAGCTGTCCCAACGTAGTCAACGCGGTGGCGCAATCTCCTCGTGTCGCAAGGCCGGGATTGTAGACCCCCAGGTTTCCGGTCACCGCTGCGGCATTCATCTCCGCCAGGTAGGCCTGGGCCCTCGCGACGGCGACGGCTTCAGACACCACCTCCTCATCGTCGCCGAACGTCTTGTTCAGCGCGCAGGCCTCCAGCGCGGCAAGCGCGCTCGCCTTGGCGGCGAAATGCTCGCCGCGGCTGGCGTAAGGGGGATGCGGGTTCAGCTCATCCGTCACCCAGCTCTGGAGCGGCTCCTTCAGCCCGGTCAGCGCGGCCGAGGCGAAGGCCAGCGCCGGATTCGCGCCCGCGAGCTCGCTGGTCGTCAGGGTCAGCGTTCGCGCCGCGACCGCCTTGGGAATCGCGGCCAGGAACCAGGGCGTCTCCAGCGGAGCGCGCGCCTCGACCAGGCGCGTGCACTCCTCGCGCTCCAGCTGTTCCCGATCGACCGTCGCGATCAGGGTCTGCACCCTGCCGAGCGCTTCCTGGTAGGCCCTGCGGGCGGTGTCGGCCGCCGCCCCCTGACCGCGCAGCGACTCCCAGGCCTTCTTCTTCTCGGTCGCGTCCGCCCTGGCGGCCTCAAGCTGGATCGGCCGCCCGATCTTGTCGTGACACTGAAGTCCTTCCGCCGCCTCGAGGCCGTCGAACTGGACCCGGTCCCCCGGGTGAAGTCCGCCCAGATCGAGCTGGACCGGGGTCTTCGGCTCGATCCCCGGCGCGGAGAGCGAGAGCGCGACATGAACCGCCCGCGGGGCGCCATAGCCCATGATCGGTTTGATCGGCGCATTCCATACGAAGAAATCCGCCACCAGCTTCTGCGCGACTTCGCCCTGCGGCGTGACCGCGCCCACCAGCCGGCTTTGCAGGAAGAAGTCCGGGGCCTTCGGGGTGCGGCCCAGGTCGTAGCCGGCCGTCAGAAATGCGTCGCGCAGGTCCTTCCACATCGCCTCGGCGACCTCGGGCATCGTCGAGGGAAACCAGGTCCCGAACCATGCTGGCGCAGGGGCCTCGAAATCGGAAGAGGCCGTGGCGAGCGCCAGCTGCCCGCGCCAAAGGTATATGCAGGTCGGGAAATTCGACCCATCCGACACCAGGTTCATATGCGCGGCCGAGGTCGCCGGCGTCTCGCCAGCCTTCTCGGCCGCTTCGACCGCTCCCGACAGCGCGTCGAGGCCGGCGCCGATGGCCGCGCCGGCCGCCGCGGCGAGCAGGGCGCTCTGCCATGGCGTTCCGTTGACCATGCATCTCTCGGAGGCGCCGACCAGCGTGCTGCGATTCACGCTCACCTGCCCGTCCTGAACGGTCCACGTCCGCTTGACTGAGGTGCAGCCCACCGCCGCCAGGGCCGAGGCGATCAGCACGACCGAAACGGCGCGTCGCATGCCGATCCCGAGGCCTGCGCCCGTCATCAGAACTGGCCCAGCCATTTCGCAAGTTCGGCTCGAAGCAACAAGCCGGCGGCCAGCGTCGCTCTGGACGGAGACGACGGCGGGTTCGTCACCGACGCCGTGCTTCCGCCAGCAAGATGAACCGCGATCGCCTGACCCGCGTCGTCGAGCACAGCCGAACCGCTCATGCCCACGGCCAGCTTGCGAAGGCTGGGACGGGGCTCACGCTCGTGGTACAGCAGGGCCACGCCATCGGCGCCGTGCAAACCGTTCTTCGGGGCGATCGCCTTCAAGCCGCCCTGACGCGGGAAGCCGGCGATCAGCAAGCTCCCTCCCTTCACGGGCGGCGCGGCGGCTATCCCGAATGCGGCCCGCGTCTGATTGCCAGGCGCCAGCAGAACCGCGATGTCGAAGGGGTCGATCACACTGCGGTCCGACCGACCGAGGCCCGAGAATTTCTGGTGGGACGACGCCTTGGCATCGACGACGACGCCATCGCCAAGGGAGAGCTTCACGTCGAGCCCGCTGGACGGGCCTTGCCATGAGAGCGCGTGGGCGCAGGTGACGAACACACCCCGTCTCAACCGCCAGGCCGTGGCCACGCCGCCGCCGCTGGTGAACTTTCCAATCATCGGTCGCAGCGCGGTCAGCGTCACCGCAAATCTCCCATGAAAATTTCGCCGCCCGCTCAAAGAAAATGCGGGCGCGGAGCAAGTCGAACGCCGACACGTTTGGGCAGAATTTCCGCCAGGTCAATGCCGTTGCGTCAGCCCCACTCGTCCCGCAGCCGCTCGCGGTGGCGGGCAAGCCACATCAGGGAGACCAGCGCGGGGGAGGAGTTGACCGCGCCGCGGTCCACCGCCGCCATCGCCGCGTCGAAGTCGAGCACGGCCGAGATCACGTCCTCGGCCTCCTCCTCCAGCCCGCCGGCGCCGCCGGCGGAGGCGAGGTCGGCCTCGCCGACGAAGGAGGTCACGAACTCCGCCAGCGTGCCGGGGGAGGTGTAATAGGCGCCGGCCTGCTCGATGCGGCCGATCTCGATCCCGGCTTCCTCCTGCGCCTCGCGGCGGGCGGCCTCCTCGGGGGCCTCGGTGGCGTCGAGGCGGCCGGCGATGACCTCCCACGGCCAGGGGCGGGCGTCGCCGCGGGCGTGAGGGCCGGCGCGCCACTGGGTCGCCAGCAGCACCCGGTCGGCGCGGGCGTCGTAGGGCAGCACGGTCGCCGCGTCGCCCGAGGCCCAGACCGCCCGCAGCACCACCGGAGACCGG
>CAXGVP010000296.1:0-5364 GCA_964013055.1 uncultured Albimonas sp. | reverse complement strand
GGCCTGCCAGCCGAAGGCCGTCGCCGCCGTGCCGCTGGCCGTGCTCAGGGCGCCGACGGCGGTCGAGGAGGTCCCCATCGCCATCGCCTGCGCGCCGAGCGCCAGCGCGTCCTGGCCCTCGGCGCTCGCCTTCATGCCCATGGCGACGGACTGGTCGCCCGCGGCCATGCTCTTCTTGCCCAGCGCCAGCGCGTCCGAGCCCGAGGCGTCCGCCTTCTTGCCGATGGCGATCGCCGCATCGCCCGAGGCCGAGGCCCGCTTGCCGACGGCGATGGCGTCGTCGCCCGACGCCTCGGTGCGCTTGCCGAGCGCCATGGCGTGTTCGCCGGTGGCGCTCGCCCAGAAGCCGATCTCGAATTCGCTGTCAGGCCCGCGGAACAGGCGATTGAGTTTTCCGAGCATGCCCAAGGCCACTCCTCCTCTGGTCTCCCTCGCTCCCGTCCGCCGGCGGATCCGGCGGACCGGAGGGGTCATCAAGGAAACGGGCGGGAGGAGGCGTCTGGATGCAGCGACCGGAAAAAAGTTTCAGAAAAAATGAAAGGGGCCCCGCAGGGCCCCTTCTCCGGTCGTGCCGGTCGCGCGCGTCGGCGGCCTCACAGCGGGCGCTGCGCCAGCCCCTTGCCCACGATCGGCCCGGTCGGCAGGCCGGTCGGCGAGCCTCCCGGCGGCTCGACGGTGATCTCGTAGAGCTGGCCGGTCGCGGGCCGCGGCAGGTCCGGCCCGGCCACCATCGCGCGCATCGCCCGCCCCATCACACCCAGCGACACCGGCGGCCCATCCACGTCCGGCTTGGTCCAGATCTGCAGCACCTGCGCGCCCTCGGGCGAGAAGTCCTCCAGCGGCGTGACCCTCAGGCTGTCGTCGTCGAACGCCTCGATCAGCGCCACCGAGCCGCCGTCGTCGTCGAGCAGGATCGCCATCACCGCCGGCTGCGGCGCGAAGCGGTCGGCGACGACCACTGCGATCAGCAGGGCGCAGGCCGCCATCGACGCCGCCGCGATCCGCTTCCAGCGCCGCGCCTCGACCGGGCGGGCGGCGCTGCGGGCGCCCGCGCGCATCGGCGCCGGCCGGCGCGCGGCCTCTTGCGGTGCGCTCGCCATCGCCGAGCGCAGGCTGTCCCAGGCGCCCTCGGACATCGGCGAGAGCGGCGCGGTCAGGTCGACCGCATGCCAGTCGTCCGAAAGGGCGCGCACCGCCTCGGCCAGCGCCTCGTCCTCCGCGTCGGCGGGGGCGGCGACGCGCGCCTCGACCTCGGCGCGCTCCGCCGGCTCCAGCCGACCGAGCACATAGGCCTCGGCGAGATCCTGCGGTCCGCTCATCCCAGGCACTCCCGCAGCGAGAGCAGCGCCCGGCGCATCCAGCTCTTCACGGTGCCCAGCGGGCGGCCGAGCTTGCCTGCGATCTCCTCCTGGGTCAGGCCGACCACGTAGGAGAGCAGCAACGAGCGGCGCGGCGCGACCTCGATCGCCTCGAGGCAGCCGGCGAGGCGTCCGTCGCGGTCGAGCGTGTCCCAGGCATGGTCCACGGCCGACTCGCGCAGGCGGTCGAGGTCTTCGGGCGCGAGGGAGTCCTCCTGCGGGCGGGCGCGCAGCAGGTCGATGGCCCGGAAGCGCGCGATGGTGCACATCCAGGCGCGCGCGGAGCCGAGCGCGGGATCGAAGCGGCGCGCATTGCGCCAGATCTGCAGGAACGCCTCCTGCACCGCTTCTTCGGCCATGTCGCTCCGGTGGAGCACGCGCATCGCTATGCCTTTCATCCGCGGGGCCTCGGCGTCGAACAGCGCCTTCAGGGCCCTCTCGTCGCCGTTCGCGCAGCGTTCGAGCAGGCGTTCCAGATCCTCGTCCTCGCGGACCATTGCAGCTCCCATCTCCCCCGCCCGGCCTGTCCTTCGGACCGGTTCTGCAGAGGTTCTAGCAAGCCCTGTTTTCAAGAGATACGGTCGATCGACCGCGCTTGGATGCGGGGGGCCGCGACCTGGCGCGAAAAACCCGAGCGGCGCCGGATCCGATCCCGCCGGCCGACGCCCTCATCTCGTCGAGCGCATGCAAGGCCCCCGCCGCGGAGAGCCTCGGGATGGCGTCCTGCAGCTGGATCGCACCGCCCGCAGCAATTCGAGACGATGCGCCCTGTCCAGCCGACGCTCGCGCAAGCCGCCGCGAACGTCCGCTCCCCGCCGATGCTGCTGAAGACGTCGATGCTGCGGCGCGGAGGGGGGGCGAGCCGAGCCGGGGCGGGCGCCCGCTCATGATGGCCTCGGCAGGATCATCATGAGCTTGCGGAGGGTCTGGACGGCGGCGGCCATCAGGAACTCGTCTCTGGCGCCGTGCGGTCCTCCGAGGCGGAGGCGGGTCAGGCCGAGGATGCGTTCGAGATGGGCGAAGAGCATCTCGACCGTCTTCCTGGCGCAGGCCGAGGCGACGCAGGCGTCGCCGGAGGTGATCTCGCGGGCCAGGTCGCGCGCGCCCTCGTGGATCGACCTGGTCACCTTGCGCGCCGGCGCCTTCGGGCAGCATCGCGCATGGATCGGGCAGGCGTGGCAGTCGGCCTCCGAGGCCCGATAGCGGATCGAGCTGATGGTTCTTCGAGACGGTGGAGTGGTCCCGAACCGGGTCGGCCAGATCGGGGCGGCAGACCCACCTCTACGCCAGGTTGAGGTGGACCTCGTCGCAGGGCCTGCGCTCCGAGCGGATGCCGAAGCAGCAGCCGACGATCAGCTCGGGATCGCTCGAGGGACGCCCGGTGGAGCTTTAGAACGGCGCGAGAAACCGCCGGATGTCCGAGAGGCCGACATTCAGGCCGATCCGCCTCAGCAGGTGTGCGGCCGGGGCGTGGTCCTCGACGGAGACCTCGCAGAGCAGCGCGCCCTGCGCCACCTGCCACGGCCCCATCATCGCAAGCCCTCCCTCAGCTCATGGAGTGCTGGATCAGGCCGGGATGGTTGCTTCAATGCCAGGGTTTTCAACGGCATTCGCCCATCGCAGACATGCGACAGCTCCACCGTCCACCGCACGTTGCAGAACCCGGAGCGTCGGCATCGAGAAATCGGCATCGAGCGAAACGAAAGGTCCGGCGCTTCGGCGTGCCGGGCCGAAGGCCTCCGCACCCGGCCCGAACGGCGTCCCTCAGGCGAGCATCACGTCGAGCCGCTCGATGGTCCGGCAGGCGGCGAGGGTCCCGGTCGCGTAGCCGGCCAGGCGCGGGGTCGCGGCGGGCAAAGGGCCGAGGCGGGTCAGGAGACAGAGGGCCGTCAGGACCACGGCGACGAAGGCCAGCTGGCCGAGCTCGACGCCGAGGTCGAAGCGGAGCAGCGCCAGGGGACGTCGCCTTCCGGCAGGCCGATCTCGCGCAGGGGGCCCGCGAAGCCCAGGCCATGGAGGAGACCGAAAGCGGCGGCGAGCGCCCGGGGATGGCGCGCGGTCAGCCGCAGGCCGGGGGGGACAGACCGGCTCCGCCGCCAGCACTATGATGGAGAACGCGATCGAGGCCTCGACCGGAGGGGGGCACGGTCAGCCAGCCCAGCGTCGCCGACGCGAGCGACGGGCTGTGGCCGCGCGTGCGGGCCGTGATCGCCGCGGCCAGAGGACGAAGCCGTCGCACCAGCAGCAGAAGCGCCACGAGGAACAGCAGGTGGTCGACCCCCTCGAGGAAGGGCTCGGATCCCAGGCGGCCGTAGTCGAGCAGGATTGCGGCCGCCCCCCGCGGCGGGGGCGGCGCAAAGGCCGGCGTATCGGGCGTCAGCCGGTCGCTCTGCACCGCGCCGCCCGGTGCGCGGAGACGGCGGACCAGAACGTCGGTGCGGGTCGCCTCCAGCCCCTGGATGCGGATCTCGGCGCCGGCGATGCCGTCCGCACATCGTGCGATCCAGCCCGAAACAAAGGCGCGCCCGTCGCTCACGGGCGGCGGTCCGCGACGCGGAGCGCAGGACTCGGGGAGGCCGCGCCTCGATGCGCATCGGGCGGCCCTGGACCTCGGGCCGACGCCAGGTCGCGCGCCATTCCTGCCCCTTCAAAGGGGCGCAGCTCCAGAAAGCCGGGCTCCCGCGCGGGCGCCCGGGCGGGCGGCGGCGACAGCGCGGCCAGCGCGCCACGCGCCAGGAGAAGGATCGCGAGCAGGCGTCTCACCGGTTCCGCGACGCCACGTCGAGGTTGGCCAGGACGATCGCGTGGCGGGCCTCGAGCGCTTCCAGCCGGGCCTGCGTCATCTGCTCGCGGAGCGCGGCTCTCCAGTCGAGCGCGACCGCCTCGCGGTTCTCGCCCAGGGCGGGAAGGCCCCCGGGAGTGGACACGGCGATGCTTCCCAGCCCACCGGACCTTGCCGCTCGCCCGGGGGCCGTTTCGCCAGCGGCGCGAAGAAATCCGGTCCGAAGCTGCGGTCGGCGACCGACGGCGGGCTGGGAAGCATCGCCTTCGGCAGCAAGGCGCGTGCGCCGAGCGTCTCGGGAGCGGCCTCCCGCGAAGGGGGGAGAGGGTTGCGTCTTCTTCTGCGTCCTGCACGCGCCCCTGCACGAAGGCGATGAGCGGCGGACGGCGGAACCGGTCGGGATGCGCGATCATATGGGCATGCAGCTCGGCGTCGGCCGGCTCGTGCTCCGCCACGCTCTCCCGCACGAAGCGCATCTGCCGCGCGAGGCGCTGACGGACGGCGGCGTCGTCATGGTCGAGCCCCGGGGCGCGGGCCTCGCGCAGCAGCCCCTCGTCAGAGACGTGCCGGTCGACCAGTGCGGCGAGCTCCTCGGCGGCAGGAGGACGGCCCCGGGTCGCCTCCAAGGTCGCGGCGAGGCGAGCGGCGTCGGCGGTCGTCATTTCCAGCGTCGACCTTCATGGAACGACGCCCCCGTTTCGGGGCGGATCGGCGTCCAGGCGGGGGTCTGTCGCGGTCTCGGTGCATGCGGCTGCGGCATCGGCATGAGCCGCGCGCGGAGAAGGTCGATGTCGGCGCGCCCCCCCATCTGACGATTCACTGTCTTCAGCCCTGAGATCCTGCCCTCGGTCCGGCCGTTGGTCCACGGCGTCGCGATGGCCGCTTCCACGGCGTCGCGGTCGGCTGCGCCCCCCTTGGCGAAGGCGCTTGCGGGCGAGGAACTGGCGGCCTCGAGCCAAGTCTGCAGACGCGCCGGGTCCCCTCCGCGGATCAGCGCATGGAAGCCGTCCACGGCTTCGCGCACCGCCGCCTCGGCCTCGGGCGACGCTTCCAGCCCTCGTGCTGCAGCCGCTCGGCTGCGGCGAGCGTCGCCGGGTCGAGCGCGCGCCGCGCGTCTCTCCTGCAGCGCCGGACCGCCATCGGGACCGACGCGCTGGCGGTCTCCGTCAGAGGTCCGCGGTCGGCGACCTGGATCGCCTCGGGGCGACCCTGCCGCGCGCCGGT
>CAXGVP010000295.1:0-5377 GCA_964013055.1 uncultured Albimonas sp. | reverse complement strand
GAACAGCAGGTTCTGGCGCTGCGCCGGCAGGCGCCCTCCGCTGACGTCGCGCCCGGATCGCGCCCGGCTGACGTGGCGGGCGGGGGCGCCGCGTCGCACTGGCGCCGCGGGCGGGCATGGGTAGGCTGCGCGCTCCCCCCTCACGGAGCCTCGCCATGATCCCGGCCCGCTATGCGAACGTCCTGTTCGGCCTGATCCTCAGCGGGCTGATGTCCTGCATGGTCTCGGGCATCGCCACCTTCCGCGCGGCCGAGGCGGTCGACGCGGGCTTTCCGATGCTGTGGCTCGGGGCGTGGCTCTCGTCCTGGGCCGTGGCCTTCCCGGCGGTGCTGGTGGTCGCGCCCCTGACCCGCAGGCTGGTGGCGCGCCTGGTGGCGGCGCCTGCCGGAGGCTCTCAGCCCAGCGCGTGAAGCGTCAGCTTCGCCGCGATCGCCCACATCACCACCGCGATGCCCGCATCCAGCGCCCGCCAGGCCGCCGGCCGTGCGAAGACCGGCGCCAGCAGCCGCGCGCCATAACCCAGCCCGAAGAAGAACACGAAGGACGCGCCCCCCGCCCCGAGCCCGTAGGCGAGCTTCTCCACCCCTTCGAACGGCGCCCCCACCGCCCCCACCAGCGCCAGCGTGTCGAGGTAGACATGCGGGTTCAGCCAGGTGAACGCGAGCGTCTGCAGCAGCACCGCGCGCAGGCCTAGCTCCGCGCCGCCGCCGGTCGCCAGCGCCTCGGCCGGGCCCATCGCCGCGCGCAGGCGCAGCGCGCCGTAGACCACGAGGAACGCCGCCCCCGCCAGCGCCATCGCCGGGCCCAGCCAGGGCCAGCGCTCGGCCGCAGCCCCGAAGCCCGCGACCCCGGCCGCGATCAGCACCGCATCCGAGACCGCGCAGGTCAGGCACACCCAGAACACATGCCGCCCCCGCAGCCCCTGGCGGAGCACGAAGGCGTTCTGCGCCCCGATGGCGAGGATCAGCGAGAAGCCGGTGGCGAACCCCGTCGCCCCGGCGGCCCAGGCCGCGGACATGGAGATCTCCGAGAGGTCAGTCGCGCCGGGCCGAGGCCGGCGGCCGGGCGGCCGGCGGGCGCGGGCCGCCCCGGGGCTTGCCGTTGCCCGGCTTGCCGTTGGGCAGGCGGCGGGCCTGGCCGGCGGCGCGCTCCTCGGGCGTCGGCGGCACCACCAGGCCGGCGGAGATCACCAGCTTGGCGGCCTCCTCGACGGTCATGTCCAGGATCACCACGTCCTCGCGCGGGACGAACAGCAGGAAGCCCGAGGTCGGGTTCGGCGTGGTCGGCAGGAACACCGACATCATCGCGCCGGCCGGCGGCGCCTCGTGGCCGTTGAAGGCGGCGACGCGGGCGGGGACCTCGCCGCGGGCCTCGGTGGAGACGAAGGCGATCGCCCACAGGCCATGGCGGGGATACTCGATCAGGCAGGACTGCTTGAACGAGGCGCCCGAGCTCTGGGTCAGCACCGTCTCGATGATCTGCTTCACGCCATTGTAGACCGAGCGCACGATCGGCATCCGGTCGACCCAGTTCTCGGCCAGCAGCACCAGCTGGCGGCCGAACAGGTTCTTGGTCAGCGCGCCGACCACGGCGGTGAACACCAGGAACACCACCAGCCCGAAGCCCGGCACGTCGACCCCGATCCAGGTCGAGGGGTTGTAGAGCGCCGGCACCAGCGGGACGATCTTGTCGTCGACGAAGGTGATCACCGTCCACACCAGGTAGAGCGTCAGCGTCACCGGCGCGACGATCACCAGCCCGGTCAGGAAGTTGGCGCGCCAGCGCTGCAGCAGCCCGCGACGGGGCGAACGTTTGCGGGGGCTGCGCGGCGTGTCGGCCATGGACGGGCGGATCCTGCGGGTCGAGGGCGGCCCCGGGGGGCGGGCGGCCGCGAGGGCGGAGGAACCGCGCGCGGGCGGTCCGGGAGGGGCGTGTGCGGGCGTCCCGCGCGCAACGGGCGCGGGACCGCCGGAAGCTAGTCATGCCGGCGCCGCGGCGCAATATCGCGATGAACGGGTTTCGCCCGCCGCCCTTCGACGCAGGCGCGCGGCCGACCCTGCGTCAGGGGGCGGGCGAGGGGATCAGACCGGGCCGCCCGGCTCGTCGCGACGCGTGGGCTCGCCGGCGGGCAGGGGGCCGCGGCGGCGGTTGGCCGAGAACACGAACAGCATCGAGCCCAGCATCGCCAGCCCGGTGCCCACCAGCATCAGCGGCAGCGGCAGCGCGCCCCCGAAGACGTCGAGCAGCCAGCCCGTCACCCACGACAGGGCCGCGCCGCCGGTCAGCATCAGCGTCGAGCCGAGGCCCGAGGCGCTGCCCGCCAGGTGCGGCCGCACCGAGAGCTGGCCGGCCATCGCGTTGGGCATCGCCATGCCGCAGCCGATGCCCACGAAGGCGGTCGGCAGGAACAGCGCCAGCGGATGCGTGGCGCCGCCCAGGAACAGCAGCGCCGAGACCGACATCGCGGCCGTGTTCAGCAGCGCCCCGATGACGATCATCCGGTCGATGCCCAGCCGCGCGCCGAGCTGCGTGGTCAGGAAGTTGCCGGCCATGTAGCCGGCGGCCATGAACATGAAATAGACGCCCAGCCGCGACGGGCTGAGCCCCAGCACCTCGCTCGCCACGTAGGGCGCGCCGCCGAGGAAGGCGAAGAAGGCGCCCGAGGCGCAGGCGCAGGCCAGCGCATAGCCCCAGAACCGGTGCGAGCGCACCAGCTCGGGATAGGCGCGGAACTGCTCGCCGAAGGAGGCGGTGCGGTTCATGTTGGTCTCGCCCGCATCCGCCCAGCACAGCGCGAAGACCGACAGCGAGGCGACCAGCAGCACCGTGAAGTTGGCGTGCCAGCCGTAGCTCTCCTGCAGCCAGCCGCCGATCAGCGGGCCGATCATCGGCACCACCGCCATGCACATCGCGAGGTAGCCCATCATCTGGGCCGCGGTCTCCTGCGTGGTCATGTCCCGCACCATCGCCCGCGACAGCACCAGCCCCGCCGAGGAGGCGGTCTGCAGCATGCGGAAGATCATGAAGGTCTCGATCGACTCGGCCTGCAGGCAGCCGACGGTGGCGAGCGCGAAGATCGCGATTCCCCCCAGCAGCACCGGCCGCCGGCCCAGCCGGTCCGACAGCGGCCCGATCACCAGCTGCAGCACGCCCATCACCAGCAGGTAGAGCGACACGGCCAGCTGCATGTCCGAGTAGTCGACCCCGAAATCCTTCGCCATCCCCGGCATCGAGGGCAGGAAGATGTTCATGCTCAGCGCGCCCATGCCGGCCATCGCCACCAGCGTGAACAGCGCGGGAGGGGTCCGCCGGTCGAGGAGCCTGCGGGGCCGGGGGGTGGGGTCGGTGGTCATGGTCGCCATAAGGATGGCTTAGGATGCGGGCGCGGGAAAGTCCAACCGAATGTCGCGGCGCAAGATCAATTCAGGGTTGTCTTCCTGTCGCGGAAGATCGCGTGGGGCCGGCTTCGTTTACCCGTTGTCAACGCTCCCGGCGCCACGGTGCCGCCCCGGCGGAGGACTCTTCGCCGGCGAACCGGAAGGAGCCGCCATGTCCCGCGTCCCCCTCGACCGGTCCGGCCGCGCCGTGGCGTGCACCCGGGCGGCCGGACCCTCGGCCGCCGCCTTGCGCGCGGCGCTGTGGTCCGTGCTGGCGCTCGCGCTGATCGCGGCGCTCGCCTGGGCGCGTCCCGGCCTGGCGCAGGACGGGGAGACGGGGGACGGGGCGCCGGCGACCCTGCGGCCCGCCGCCTCGGAGGTGGTGGTCGGCTGGTTACCGCTGCCGCCCTACCTGATCGCGACCGAGGACGGCGCCCCCAGCGGCTTCGCCGCCGAGGTGATGGTCGAGGCCGCGCGCGACGCCGGCCTGCGCCCGGTGTTCCGCGCCCTCTCCGGCCCGGGGGAGGCGTTGGAGGCGCTTCGCGCCGGCCGCGTGCAGGCGCTGGCCGTGCTGGGCATCTCTCAGGATCGTCGCGATTTCGTCGACTACACCCGCCCCGTGGCCGAGGTGCGCAGCGGCCTGTTCGCCCCCGCGCGGGAGGCCGAGCGCCTGGCCGCCGCGCGGCTCGACGGCGATCTCGGGGGCGCCCGGATCGGCTACCAGGCCGGGGGCCTGGGGCGCAGCCTGGCCGAATCGCTGCCGGGGGCGGATCCGCGCTCGATCGTCGGCTTCTCCCGCCTGATGGAGGAACTGGCCGAGGGCCGCGTCGACGGCGTCGTCCTGCTTGAGGAAGCCTTCGACCGCGGGGTCTTCGCGCTCGACCAGCAGGGGCGCTTCGCCCGGGTCGGGCCCTGGCTGCGGGTGACCCAGATGGCGATCGCCGTGGACCGCCGCCTGCCGGGCCTGGCGCGGCGGCTCGACCAGGCGATCGAGGGCATGCAGGCCGGCGGCCGCCTCGCCGAGATCGAGGACCGCTGGTTCGGCCCGCCGCCCTCGTGGTGGACGCGCGGCCGCGTGGCCTCGGTGGCCGCCGGGGTGATCGCGCTGGGGGCGTTCCTGGGCGCGGCGCTGCTGTGGCAGGTGCGCGAGCGCGAGCGCAGCGGCCGCCTGGCCGAGGCCCGCCGCTTCGGGGCCGAGCAGGCCCGCCTCGCCGAGGCCCTGGCCTTCAAGAACTCCGAGCTGGAATCGCGCTCGCGCGACATGGAGCGTCTGCTCTATGTGGTCTCCCACGATCTCAAGAGCCCGCTGGTCTCGATCGGCGGCTTCGCGCGCCGCCTCGACCGGCATCTCGAGCAGGGGGACCTCGACAAGGCCCATTCCGCGTCCGAGCGGATCTCGCGCAACGTGAAGGCGATGTCCGAGCTGATCGAGGGCATCCTGCGCCTGGGCCGCGCCGGCGACGGCGAGGCGCGGCTCGACTGGGTGGAGGTCGACCGGGTGGCCGACGCCGTCTCCGAGGCGCTGTCCTCGCGGCTGGAGCGGGCGCGCGCCCGGCTGATCACGATGCGGCCCCTGCCGGTGGTGCGCGCCGACGAGGTGCTGCTGCGCCAGGCCCTGCAGAACCTGGTCGAGAACGCGCTGCGCTACGGCTGCCCCGAGCCGGGGATGACGGTCGAGATCATCTCGCGCAGCCGCGGCGGCCTGGTCGAGATCGGCGTGCGCGACGAGGGTCCGGGCGTGCCCGAGAAGGACCGCGAGCGGATCTTCGACCTCTACCGCCGCGGCCTCGGCGCGTCGACGGCGAGCGAGGAGGGCGCGGGCCTGGGCCTGGCCACCGTGCGCAAGATCGCCGAGCGGCATGGCGGCCGGGTCGGCGTCGATTCGCGCCCCGGCCGCGGCGCCACCTTCTGGATCGGCTTCCCCGTCGGCCCGGACGCGGCCCTGGCCGAGCACGCGGCCGAGACCGCGGCCGGCGCCGCCGCATCGGGCCAGAGCTTCC
>CAXGVP010000294.1:0-5398 GCA_964013055.1 uncultured Albimonas sp. | reverse complement strand
CGCGGGGGGCCGCCCTCTCCGGCCGACGCGGCGCCGGCGGGCTCTGCCGCAGGGCGCCGGGACGGCCGGCCGGGACGCTCCCGGGCGGGCCCTGCGCGGCCCGCCCAACCCGCCGACACCGCCGCAGGCGCGCGCCGTCGCCCCGGCGTTGCGTCCCGGGGGGCGCGGAGGCAGGGTGCGCGCCTGACCCGCCACGGAGGATCCCGATGACCGCCAGCCCCTTCGACAGCCTGATGCTGCGCGAGCACCTCTCGGACCCCCAGGCGGCGCGGCTGTTCACCGACGCGGCCGAGATCCGCGCGATGCTGCTGGCCGAGGGGGCGCTGGCCAGGGCCCAGGGCGAGCTTGGCCTGATCCCCGAGACCGCCGCCCGCGCCATCCACCGCGCCGCGCGTGAGGTCGCCATCGACCCCGCCGCGCTCGCCGCCGGCGCAGCGGCCTCCGGCGTCGTGGTCCCCGCCTTGGTCGACGCCTTCCGCGCCGCCATGGGCGCGCCCGAGCACGCGGCCTTCGTCCACCACGGGGCGACCAGCCAGGACATCCTCGACACCGCCCTGGTGCTGCGCCTGCGCCCGTATCTCGAGCTCTGCGACGCCCGCCTCGCCGCGATCCTGGGCCATCTCGCCGACGGGGCCGAGCGCTGGGCCGAGACGCCGATGGCCGCCCGCACCCGGGGCCAGATCGCCACGCCCACCACGCTGGGCGCCCGCCTCGCCGCCTGGGGCGCGCCGCTGATCCGCGCGCGCGAGCGGCTGGCGCAGCTGAAGCCCCGCGTGCTGTGCCTGTCGCTCGCCGGCGCCTCGGGCAACGCCGCGGCGCTGGGCCCGAAGGCCTCCGAGGTGGCCCGCCTGATGGCCGCCGAGCTGGACCTGCACTGCCCCCCGATCCCCTGGCACGCCGGGCGCGACGGGATCGCCGAACTGGCCGCCGCCCTGGCGATCCAGACCGCGAGCCTTGGAAAGATCGGCCTCGACCTCGCGCTGCTCTCCCAGTCCGAGGTCGGCGAGCTGCGCGCGGGCGAGGGCGGCGGCTCCTCGACCATGCCCCACAAGGCGAACCCGGTGGGGGCCGAGGCGCTGGTCTCGCTCGCCCGCTATGCCTCGCGCCTCTCGGGGGCTGCGCAGGAGGCGATGCTGGCGGGGCATGAGCGCGACGGCGCCGCCTGGACGCTGGAGTGGCTGAGCCTGCCGCAGCTCGCCCTGGCCGCCGCCGCCGCCCTGCGCCATGCCGAGACGCTGACCGGCGACCTGCGCCCGGACCCCGCCCGGATGCGCGCCAACATGGACGCCACCCACGGGCTGATGATGGCCGAGGCGGCGAGCTTCCGCCTGGCGCAGACCCTGCCGCGCCCGCAGGCGCAGGCCCTGGTCAAGGCCGCCTGCGCCCGCACGGTCGAGACCGGCCGCCCCCTGGCCCAGGCGCTGGCCGAGACGCCCGAGGGCGCCGGCATCGACTGGCCGGCGGCGCTGGACCCCGCCGCCCATGTCGGCGAGGCGCCGGCGCTGGCCCGTCGCTTCGTCGCGCTGGTCCGCAAGGCGGGCTGAGACAGGCCTCCGCCGGGGCGGGCGACGACGCGGCCGCGAAAGCGGCCGGCCCGAAGGCGGCCCCCGGCAGGAGCCTCGAACCCCGCCCCGCCGGCCCGGCAGGCCTCGCCCCCGGCGCCGATGGCGACGCGGATCCTCCGCTCGGTCTGCGCCGCGCTGGCGACGCCGCTTGCTGTCGGTTGTCGAGCGGCCCCCGCCACGCCGGGCGAGGGCGCCGGTCGGGCGTTGCGATCGCGGTCGTGGGGCCCGCGCTCGCGCTCAAGGCGGTGCAGGGGCCCGGCGGGGCGCGGTGCGATCCGGTCCGCCCGCCGGAGGGCGGGCCGCCGGCCCCGTCAGCCGTCGTCGAAGACGAAGACCTGCACCGAGAACTGGTCGGGCAGGTCGCCGGGGGGGCCGTCGAAGCCCTTGAACACCACCTCCATGTCGCCGATCTCGCAGACCGACTTGCGCCGGCCCGGATCGAAGGAGTCGCCGAGGTCGTCGAAGATGATCCGCTCGATCTTGCTCTCGTTTCGGGCGCCGAACAGCGACTCCGCCTCCGCCGCCTCGAGCTGGGCGAAGATGTCGAAGCTGTCGTGGCGGTCGGCGTTCTTCACCGTGGTGCGGCCCTCGTCGCCGAACAGGAAGCCCACGCTCTCGCCGTTCTTGCGGCCGTCCTCCAGGATCACGGCGTTCTTGCCGCCGCCGGCGTCGATGAACACCTTGCCGCCGCCCTTCGAGATGATCCGGTCGTCGCCGAGCCCGCCGATCAGGTTGTCGCCCGCGTCGCCGATCAGCACGTCGTTCCCCGCACCGCCGGAGCAGAAGTCGCCGAACCCGTCGGGGCCCGGCCCGTCGCCCGACGCGTCGATGCGGTCGTTTCCACCGCCGCCGTCGAGGTTGTCGATGCCGCCGCCGCCCAGGATCAGGTCGCGGCCGCCCTCGCCCTGGATGAAGTCGCCGCCGCCGCCGCCCGCAAGCCGGTCGTTCCCCCGCCCCCGCGCAGGACGTCGTCGCCGCCGCTGCCGAAGATGCGGTCGGCGCCGGCGCCCCCCTCCAGCACGTCGCCGCCGCCGCCGCCGTCGATCAGGTCGTTGCCGCCGCCGCCCGAGATCCGGTCGGCCCCTTCGCCGAACCCCTTCAGCCGGTCGTTCGCGACGCCCGCCGTCACCGTCACGCCGCCCGAGAGCGCCTCGTCCAGGAACAGCCCGCCGCCGCCGGCATCCAGCCCCGCCGGCCCCGAGAACGTGCCCGAGGAGGCGTCGGCAGGCGTGAACACCTCGAAGAAGACGACCTCGCCCTGCACCCCCTCGTCGACGATGAACGTACCGCTCGCCTCGACCTTGAGCTTGCCGTCGGCCGACTCGCCGGCGAACGAGCTCTCGTCCCCGGTTCCGTCGACCGTCGCCAGCCGCTTCAGCAACTTCGGAAAATTCACCTTCAGGGTGAAGTCGAAGATCCCGGCCATGGTCGTGCTCCCCTGTTCACGAGCGGTCCGCATGACCCGTATCCTACGCCGAATTCATCTGCCGCCCAAAGAAACTTCCCTAGCGTCACCGTCGGGGCGCGCGGGACCTGCGCCTGCCAGGCGCGCGCCGCGTGGGCGGCGCAAAGGGGTCGGGCGTCGCCGCCCGACCCCTCCGCCCCCGTGCGCGCTGCGAAGGGCGAGCCCTCCGCGCGCTGCGCGCCGACCCCCCGCAGGAGGCCGAACCGGGAGCTCCCCCCCGGCGCGGATCGCAGCCGGAGGGGGCGGCGGACCGCGGAACCACAGCCTGCGGTTTCCCCGGCGCAGACCGTGCACGGCCCGCCTTCATGATCTGTATGACAGACGGGGCGTGATGCCCGCGTGACAAGATCCGGCCGCGGCCGCCCCCGCCCTCAGCGCTCGATTTCGGTCAGGAAATCATCGACTTCCGCGAAGTGGTCGGCCCAGGGCCGCGGCCGCCATTCGCTCAGTCGGGCCAGTTGCGCGGCCCGGCGGTCGGACCCGCCCTCGACCAGCTGCGCATAGCCCAGAATCGCCTCCAGCCACTCGGGCAGGTCCAGCGGGTCGATGAACTCGGGCGCCGCGCCCCCCGCCGCCCGCAGCGCCGGGATGTCCGAGGCCAGCACGGGGCAGCCCAGCGCCAGCGCCTCCGCCACGGCCAGGCCCGAGCCCTCGGCGAAGCTCGGCGCCAGCAGCGCGCAGGCGACCGAGAGCCGCCCCGCCACCTGCGCGTCCGAAAGATCCCGCCGCTCGAACACCACCCGCCCGGCCATCGGCGAGCGCTCCAGGATGTCCTGCACCATCTCGGATTCCGAGGCGCGCCGGCCCAGGATGAACAGCCGCGGCGCGGCGTCGCCCAGCTCGTCCCACAGCCGCCGCCAGATCCACAGCATCGCCAGATGGTTCCGCCGCGGCTCGATCGCGCCCAGCATCACGAAGGCGTCCCGCGCCTCGGCCGCGTCCTCGGCGTCGGCGCCGGAGGGGGAGGGCAGGGGGCTGACGCCGGGGGGCGAGACGCGCCCCGGCGGCGGCGTCTCCAGTCCGCGCGCGGCGATCTCGGCCGTCTCGCGCGAGGCATAGACGATCCCGTCGCACAGGCCCGCCGCGGCCAGGAAGGCCAGCAGGCGGGTGGGCTCGGTCGGGCGGGTCAGCTCCGGGCGCTCCAGCCCCACCAGGTCGTGGGCCATGGCCACCGCCCGGCGCACGCCGCCCGCGCGCAGCGCCTTCAGGCGACCCGCGTCCAGCTGCGCCTGCGCCATGTTGAGATAGGTCCAGCGCCCCGGATGCGCGGCGGTCTGGGCCGCCAGCAGGCCGGCCAGGTCCTCGCCCATCGCGAGGGACAGCCGCCGCGCCAGGCTGTCGGCGCGCCGCTGCCGCTCGGTCTTCCAGGGGCTGAAGGCGCCGCGCAGGTCGGCGGGGGGCAGCTCGCCCCCCGAATCCAGCGCCGCGATCAGCTCGCGCGCGCCGTCCCCGTCCAGCAGCAGGTGGCGCGGGCCGGCCGAGACCAGGAACCGCGCCTCGGGATCCGCGGACAGGCGCGCCGCCCAGGCGCGCTCGGTCCGGTCGATGGCGCCGGGCGTCAGCCGCCCGGCGCGGGCCACGGTGCGGGTCAGGTCCAGCAGGCGCCGGGCCATGCCGCGCTCAGGCCGAGTAGCGGCCGGTCTGCCGCCAGCCCCAGGCGTCGCCGATCATCTCGGCCATCACCGAGCGTTTCGGCTCCCAGCCCAGCACCTCGCGCGCCCGCGACCCGTCGCAGACCAGCCGCGAGGGATCGCCCGGCCGCCGCGGCCCGACCGAGAGCGGGATCTCGGTCCCGACCACCGCCTTGGCCGCGTCGATCACCTGCCAGATCGAGAACCCCGACCCGGTCCCGAGGTTCAGCCGCTGGCTGGGCTTGCCCGCCAGCAGCCACTCGGTCCCCAGCACATGCGCATCCACCAGGTCCATGACGTGCACGTAATCGCGGATGCAGGTCCCGTCCGGCGTGGGATAGTCGTCGCCGTTCACCGTCAGCGCCTCGCGCGCGCCGGCGGCGGCGTCGAGCACGTTGGGGATCAGGTGCGTCTCGGGCACGTGATGCTCGCCGATCTGGCGATCGGGGTCGGCGCCGGCCACGTTGAAGTAGCGGAACGCGATCGAGCGGATGCCGTGGGCCTTCTCGAAATCGTCCAGCAGCGCCTCGACCGCCAGCTTCGAGGCGCCGTAGGCGTTGATCGGCCGCTGGGGCGCGGTCTCGGTGATCGGGTCCTGATCGGGCTCGCCATAGGTGGCGGCGGTGGAGGAGAACACGATCGACCCCACCCCCGCGTCGCGCATCGCGCACAGCAGGTTCAGCGAGCCGCCTACGTTGTTGCGCCAGTAGAGCTCGGGGTTCGCCACCGACTCGCCG
>CAXGVP010000293.1:0-5401 GCA_964013055.1 uncultured Albimonas sp. | reverse complement strand
CGGGCGGTCTCGACGCCGGCCGCGGCATAGGCCTGCGCCAGGGCGCCGGTCGGCGCGGGGGCGTCGGCGGGGCGCAGGGCGAGGCGGGCAGGCGCCAGGCGGGACCACAGCGGGTGGGACAGCGCCTCGGCCGGCGCCTCGGCCCCGTTCAGCGCCACCAGCGCGAAGCCGGGGCCGACCTGGTCGTCGAAGACGGTCTCGAGGCCCGCGTCGGTCTCGATGTCGGGGTTGGGCATGGCCCGGCCGACGAGGGAGCGCGCGTCCGGCGTGCCTTCGGAGAGCACGAAGCCGGATTTCAGGAACGGCTTGGGGATGTAGCGCATGTCGCGGATCCAGGTCCGGACCCCCGGGATCGCGGCGGCGGCGCCCATCACCAGGTCCCGCGCCAGCGTCAGCGGCAGCATCGAGGCCTTCTGCAGCTTGCCGTTGGCGGTGGCGATCCTGATGGTGTCCACCAGATGCTCGAACCGCTCCTCGTGGTAGGTGTCGAGCAGGGCCGGCGAGGCGCGGCCCTGGGCGACCTCGACCAGCTTCCAGCCGAGGTTCTTCACGTCCCGCGCGCCGGAGTTCATGCCCTGGCTGCCGAAGATCGGCATCACATGGGCGGCGTCGCCGACCAGGAACACCCGGCCCTTCGACAGGCGCCGCGCGATGCGCGAGTGGAAGGTGTAGATCGCCTTGCGGATCAGCTTGCGGGTGCGGAAGTCGTCGACGATGGGGCTGAGCAGCTTCGCCAGCGCCGCATCCTCGAGCAGGGCGTCGTCGTCGCGCTCGTCCTCGAACAACGAGACCTCGTAGCGCCGGCCGCCGTTGGGCGCGGGCAGCGAGACGAAGTTGCGCCGCCAGCCCAGCCGGGTGATCGCGACCTTCGACTGGTCGGGGTCCTCCTCGACGTCGACCACGATGTGGCGATCGCCGAACTTGACGACCTCGTCGAAAGGAATGTCCAGACTTTTTCGCACCATAGAGTGCGAGCCGTCCGCCGCCGCCATCCAGCGCGCGCGCACCTGCACCGGGCCGTCGGGGCCCTCGAGCACCGCGTGCACGCCGCGGGCGTCCTGGGTGAAGGCGGTCAGGGGATGGGCGAAGCGGGCCTCGACGCTCGGGTGGGCCAGGGCGCCGTCGAGCAGGATCTTCTCGAACTGGGGCTGGAAGGTCGCGGTGCGGCGGGAGTGGTTGTGGTCGGTGAAGCTCGCCTCGACATGGCCCACCTTCCAGCCCATCGGCGAATAGTAGTCGAAGCTTATGGGGAAGACCCCGTGGGCGGCGAAGGGCGCGCGCAGGCCCAGGGTGGAGATCAGGCGGGCGAACTCGTCGTCGGCGAGCAGCGCCTTGGGGATCTCCGACAGGCCGGGGTCGCGCTCGACCAGCAGGGTGCGCACGCCGCCCTGCCCCAGCAGGTTCGCGAGCGTCAGGCCGGCCGGACCGGCCCCCACCACCAGGACGTCCGTTTCGATCGGCGCGAGAGCCGTGTCCGTCATGCCGCTCGCCTTCCCTTGCAAACCCGTGCATCGTTGTCTGGACAAGACGAGCGTCAGATTGCATACATTGTCAAGGTAGGTTTTCGCACCGCCTGCAAACAATCTGGTTCCGGAGCTCCCGCAGATGCCGATGACGCTGTTCTTCGCCCCCACCTCGCCGTTCGTGCGAAAGGTCCGCGTCTGCGCGGCGGAGCTGGGGCTGGCCGACGCGATCGAGCTGGCGGACTGCGCCCCCAACCGCCTGAAGCCGGACGCGGAGCTGGCCGCGGCGAACCCGCTGGCGCAGGCCCCGACGCTGGTGCTCGAGTCGGGCCAGGCGCTCTATGGCAGCGCGGTGATCGCGCTTTACCTCGACGAGCTCTCCGGCGGCCGGCTGGTCCCGGCGCAGGGGCCGGAGCGCTGGACCGCGCTGGTGCGCCAGAGCCTTGCCGACACGATCACCGAATCGGGTCAGCTGCTGCGCTACGAGACTTCCGTGCGGCCCGAGGCCGCCCGCTGGCCGGAATGGGCGGCGAGCCTGGAGCAGAAGATCCTCGCCGGCGCCGACGCGGTCGAGGCGATGGCCGAGGCGATGGGCGAGACGGTGGACCTGGGCGCGATCTCGCTGGCCTGCGCGCTGGCCTATCTTGACTTCCGCGCCCCGCAGATCGATTGGCGCGCCGGCCGCCCGGCCGCCGCCGCCTGGTTCGAGCGTTTCGCCGCCCGGCCCTCGATGACCGGCACGGGACCGCAGTAGGGCCCGACGTCGATTGGCCTTCCCGCCCATCCGGGGCAGGATGACCGCAAGGGAACCGCGGGGCCGCACGACCGGCCCCGCGCGGGAGGAGAGCGCAGCAGATGGAGGTCAGGATGTCGCCGGGCATGCAGAGGCAGGTCTCGCCGTTCTTCCACGCGGACTGGCCGCGCGACGACCGCACCCGGGCGCTGTCGGTCTCCGAGCAGATCGCCCAGCGCGTCGGCGAGATGATCGTGCAGGGCGTCTACGCCCCCGGCGAGCGGCTGATCGAGGAGCAGATCTCGGCCGGGTTCGGCGTCAGCCGCAACCCGGTGCGCGAGGCGCTGCGGATCCTGGAGCGGGACGGGTTCGTGGCGATCTCGGCGCGCAAGGGGGCGCAGGTGGTGTCGCTGTCGCCGACCGAGGCGATGGAGCTGTTCGAGATCGAGGGCGAGCTCTACGGCCTGATGGCGCGGCGCCTGGCGAAGGGCGCGCCCGAGGCGGCGCTGTCGCTGATGGACGAGGCGATCGGGCTGATGGCCGGCAGCATCGCCGCCGACGCGCCGTGCCTGGATTTCCTGGTGGTGGTGAACCAGCTGTCGCTGGATCTCGCGCGGATGTGCGGCAACGACAGCCTGCCGCATGTGATGTCGCTGATCCTGGTGCGCAACGTGGGCTACACCCGCTCGAGCCTGACCTGCCCCAACCGCAAGGAGCGGATCCTGGCGGCCTGGAAGGCGATGCGCGACCATGTCCGCGCCGGCGACGCCCCCGCGGCCGAGCGCGCGGCCCGCACCATCGTCGAGGACTTCGCCTCGGCCGTCCTGAAGCTCGCCGCCGAGCAGGCCGAGGCCGCCGAGGCGGGGGCCTGAGCGGGCGCCCCGGCCGGGCCGCCGCTCAACCGGCCGGGACCGCGAACACGTCTCGGAGATGGTCGGGGACCGGCGCCGGCAGGCGCCAGGTCACATAGATCGGCGCGTCGCCCTCCCAGTCAACGAAGTCGACCTGACCGCAGTAGCGAAACGGAGCGCCCTTGCCATTCCGCTTTGCAATGCTCCGAACGAACAGGTGCACGCTCCATCCCGGCATTTCGTGCGCGATGATGAGGCCATGCTTGGTGGCGCGCCGAGTCCGGTTCTGAGTCGCCCAACGCATCAGGTCGGGCCCCTCGAACCGATTGACATAACCACTCCCGGAGGTTCGAGTTTTCTCGTTGAGCGTTGCGAGAAGAACGAGCGCCTTGCCGCCGTCGACCGTTACGATGCCCTGGTTCCACCGCGCATCGCTGAACGTGTCGCCGAACAGCGGAGGGATCTGGTCGCGCATGTACTCGCGCCACGGCGCCGGCCCCTCGGCGGGCGCCGCGGCAGGGCGGCCGGCCAGGGGGCCGGCGGAGGGGTCGTCGACCTCTCCGGGCTCGGGCTCGGGGAGGGCAAAGCGGCGATCCGTGGCGCCGGAGAGGTGGCGGGCGAGGCGCCAGGCGACCAGTTCGCGGACCATCTCGCGCAGGGCGGCGGCCTCGGGCGCGGGCGGGGCGAGGCGGGTGCGGACCGTCGCGCCGTCGAGCGCGAACCAGCGGCCGCCGCCGGCCTCGGCCCAGTCCCTCAACGGCCCCTGGCGGAGCGCAGAGACGAGCCCCGCGGAATCGTCCAGCGCCACGCCGACGTCGCCGGCGAGCCGCGGGTCCCGGGCCGCCAGCCGCGCGACGCGGGCGGCCAGGCGCGGCAGCGCGATCTCGCCCGGGAAGGCCCCCTCCTCGATCATCGCGGCGAGGACCAGCATCCGGTCGCTGCGGGCCGCGGCGCCGGTCTCGACCTCGCGCAGCAGGTCGGCGAAGCCCTGCAGGGCGCGGAGCCCGGGCGGGTCGAGGTCGCCGCGGCCGCGCACGTAGTCGAACCACAGCCCGTGGCCGGTGCGGCGGGGGTCGAAGCCGGCGTGCTCGACCTCGGCCGCGGTGGGGCGGGCGCCGTGGGTCAGGCGGAAATCCTCGTAGAAGGCCTCCAGCTCGGCCGCGTCGCCGCTGTCGACGCGCAGCAGACGCTCGAGCAGTTCGATCACCTCGGTGTCGTAGGTGATCTCGCAGCCCGGCGGCAGGTCGAGCGCGCCGGTCTTCACCTCGGCCAGCCGGGCGGCCAGCGCCCGGTCGCCGCCGCCCGACACCTGCAGCAGCGCGCGCGCCTTGACCAGGAACGCGCGGTGGGCGCCGATGTAGTCGATCACCTGCAGGCGGTCCTTGCCCTCGGCCAGGCGCAGGCCGCGGCCGAACTGCTGGAGCCAGATCACCGGGCTCTCGGTCGGGCGCAGCATCAGCACGGTGTCGATCCGGGGCACGTCCACGCCCTCGTTGAACATGTCGACGGCGTAGACGATGTCGAGCTCGCCCGCCTGCAGCGCCGCGAGGCTGGAGGCGCGCGGCGCGGAGGCGGGGCCCGCGTGCACCGCCGCCGCGCGCAGCCCGGCCTCACGCGAGAAGCGGGCCATGAAGTCGGCGTGGCGCTGGGAGACGCAGAAGCCGATCGCCCGGGTCCCGCCCTTCGCCGCCAGCTGGTCGAGCGCGTTCTGCGCGCGGGCGCGGGTGGCGACGGCCTCGGTCAGCGCCTCTTCGTCGAAGCGGCGGCCGCGCCAGGGGATCTGGGCGTAGTCGAGGTCGTCGGGGACCCCGTGATAGGTGAACGGGCACAGCCGCCCGCGGGCGATCGCGTCCCACATGTCGCAGCGATGGACCAGGTTCTCGCCGCACAGCGACAGCAGGTCGCCGCCGTCGGCGCGCTCGGGCGTGGCGGTCAGGCCCAGCAGGAAGCCGGGGTCGAAATGCGCCATCGCCCGGCGGTAGGTGGCGGCGGCGGCGTGGTGGAACTCGTCCACCACGATGTAGTCGAAGGCGTCGGGGGCGAAGCCCGAGAGGTGCTCGGCCCGCGCCAGCGTCTGGATCGAGGCGAACAGGATCTCGGCGTCGCGGTCCTTCGCCGCCCCCGAGAAGCGGCCGAGGCGCGCGTCGGGGCGCACGGCGCGGAAGGCTGCCATGGCCTGGGCGAGGATCTCCTCGCGGTGGGCGACGAAGAGCACGCGGGCGGCGTCGCGGCTGTCGAAGGCGGCGAGGAAGGTCTTGCCGAGCCCCGTGGCCAGCACCACCAGCCCCGCGCGATGGCCCCGCGCGCGGGAGGCCGCGAGCGCCGCCAGCGCCTCCGCATGGATCGGGTGGGGC
>CAXGVP010000292.1:0-5408 GCA_964013055.1 uncultured Albimonas sp. | reverse complement strand
GACGTCGCCGTGGGTGGTCAGCGAGGTGTTCGCGCCCATCTCCACCGCGACGTCGCCGCCCGCGCCCCCCGCGCCCCCGCGCGAGCCGGAGCCGCCGTTGCCGTCGCCCCCGTTCCCGCCGCGCGCGGCCCCGACCATGCCCATGATGCCGTAGCCGGTGGTCTCGATGGTCCCGGTGTCGTTCTGCAGCAGGATCCGGCCCGCGCTGCCGTTGGTGTCCTCGGCCGAGGCGCCGCCCGCCCCGCCGATGTTCTTGTCGGGAGAGGCGCCGCCGTCGCCGCCGGTGGACAGCGCGAACATCGCCGCCGAGCCGTCGGAGGGCTTGAACGGCCCCTCGAGGTTCGGCGCGTAGACGGTGATCGAGCCGGAGTTCTGCAGCACGATCTCGCGGCCGGGCTCGCCCTTGCCGCCGGGGTCGGAGTTGTCCTCCGACGCCTGGCCCACGCCGCCCTGGGAATGGGCGTAGATCCCCGCGATCGACCGCTGCGGGTCGGAGACCTGCGCGGAGGTGTCGAGGAACATGTTGATCGTGCCGTCGTTGAAGACGTTGATCGTGCCGCCCGCGCCGCCGGCCCCGTTCTCGGACCCGCCGTTCCCGCCCGCGGCATAGAGCGTGATCGCCCGCGCGCCGTTGGGGATCGAGAGCAGGTCGGTCTCGGAGGTGCCGAGCTGGATCGTGGCGCCGGCGTAGTTGGTGACCGAGACCTGCTTGGCGTCGCCGCCGTTGCCGCCCTTCTGGTCGCCCGAGCCGCTGTTCATCGCCGCGCCCGCGCCGCCCTGGCTGGACATCGAGATCCCGAAGACCTCGTTGACGTTCGAGCCCGGCGCGTCGGAGCGCACCAGCATCTCGCCGCGGTTGAAGGTCGACAGGATGCCGCCGTCGCCGCCGCGGCCGCCGTCGTTGCCGTTGGAGTCGGGGGTGGCGCCGTCGCCGCCGAAGCCCTGCAGGTCGATGAGGCTCAGCCGGCCCGAGCCGCCGGAGCCGCCGCCGGTCAGGGTCAGCGAGCCGTTGTTGTAGATGTTGAACTCGCCGCCGTCGATGCCGCGCGCCTCGTTGTCGCCGTCGTCGCCGGAGGTCGAGCCGTCGTGCCCGGTGGCGTGATACAGGATCACGATGGGCTGCGAGCCGGCGGTGGCGGTGACGTCGACGTCGTTCTCGACGGCGCCCAGGAAGCCGTCGTCGGTCATCGTGACCACGAAGTCGATGCCGGTGTCGCCGGTCTCGAGCGTGCAGGTCGCATTGTAGGACGAGGAGCAGCCGATGGTCTGGTCCGCGCGGGCCCCGACGGGCGCTGCGAGCGCGAGCGCGGAGGACGTGGCCAGCAGCGCGTGCAGGAACGGCCGACGCGCCGCGGCGTCGATACGAAGGATGGACAAGGCTGATCTCCCCTCACCTCGTCAGGCCGGGCCGCTTCCGGCCGGCCTCGGACGTCGCCGGATCGGACCGCCGTCTCCCGGCGCCCCGACCGGATCCGCGAACCCCCCGATCCTGCGAACCCGGCGTCAGCAAACCACGGGGGCCGGCGCGAGTCATCCTGAATCGATCCTCGGACCGGCGGAGCGGGGCCAGGTTTCATATTCGAACCAAGGGGTTCCGGAGCCTGCGGCCGATCCTCTCCGGCGCCACGCGTCGCCGACCTGAACGCGACGCCGCGCCCCCGGGGGGGCGAAGCTTCGCAGGCTCCCCCCCTCCCCGCGCCCCCGGGCCGCCCGCGAAATATCCGCGATCGCGCGGTCTGCGGGGGCGGACGGCCCGACCCCGTCTCGGCGCGCAGCCGCGGGGCCGGCCGGCGCCGCGTCCCGCGGGGGGGCGCGGCGAGGCGAAAACCGGATTGCCTGACGTAGCGCCGTGGGGCACGTTGGCCCTGCCGGGGGCGGGCCATCGAGGGGAATTCGGGCGCCGACCCTGCGCTCCCGTGCGGGGGCCGCGGCGGGGGGATCACGGGGCCGCATGGCCGCGGCGGGGGCCAGGCGCTCCCTGACGCCGGGTCGAGCTGGATGGGGGCGCGTCTTGAAACCGGCTGGACCGATGGCCGCGAGGGACCTGGTCGGCAGGGGCCTCATCCAGGTGCGCCGCGCCCGGGAGCAGGACCGCGCCGCGATCCTCGACCTTGCGCGCCGCTTCCATGCCGAGCTGCGGCTGCCGGGCGTGCCGCTGAACGAGGCCAGCGTCGAGGCCGCCTTCAGCCGGGTCGCCGCGGGCGAGCCGGCCGAGCTGGGCCTCGTCGCCACGCTCGGCGACGGCGAGGGCGCGCCGCTGGTCGGCTTTCTCTATGCCCAGGGATCCCGGGACCTGTTCCTCGACCTCGTCGCGGTGACGGTCGTCGCCTTCTACGTCGTGCCCGAGCGGCGCGCCTCGACCGCGGCGCTGCGCCTGATGCGCCGCTTCATGCGCACCGCCGTCGACGGGGGCGCCGAGGCGCTGAGCGTCCACGTCGCCACCGGCATCCGCATGCGCCAGAGCGACCGGTTCCTCACCCGGCTCGGATTCAGCCGCCGCGGCGGCAATTACCTGATGCTCGTGAAATCTCCGGCGCGTCCGGACAAGGGATAGTTCACCGATGGCCTTGATCACCACCCGCCTGACGCAGCCGATCGACGAGAACTCCGGGTTCATCGCCATCGACCCGGAGAACCAGATCGGCCGCTCGGTCGAGGCGCTGGACATGCGGCCCGAGAGCGGGACGCTGCTGGGCGCCCTGCGCGCGGCCCTGCCGGATCGCACCTTCGACGACGACGCCACGGTGCTGGAGCTCGAGACGATCATCCAGTTCGACCTGACCGAGGAGGAGCGCGAGGCGCTGGACGCGGTCGCGTCCGCGAGCGGCTTCGCCTACGATTCCAACGCGGTGGTCCAGACCGACACGCAGTTCAGCGTCAGCCACGTCCGGGCGACCGGCCCCATCGGGTTCAAGAGCTCGTCGACGCCGCGGACCGTGGACACGATCACGACCACGCTCGGCGGGAGCGGCTTCGCGTTCTCCGACGATCCGGGAGAGTCGATCCTGCCGGACGCGGGGATCATCGAGACGATCTCCTTCGAGCGCGACGTCCAGACGACGCGGCCCAAGCGGCTGAAGCAGGTGGACAACGAAGTCGAGATCTCCGGCCTGTCGCTGGCGGCGCGCGAGGATCTGTTCGACGACGACGACGCCTTCTGGGCGGAGGTGCTGGGCGGCGACGACACCTTCATCGTCAACGAGTTCCGCGCCGAGAAGATCTTCGGCGACGGGCTGAACCTGGCCTCGGGCTCGCGCGTGGGGGGGAACGACGTCATCACGCTCGACCTCGGCGCCGTCGCCAGCACGCGCTACCAGCTGATCCACCGTCCGACCTACTCCGGCGACCTGAACACCGTCGCCGAGGGCGCGACGCTGATCGGCGGCGCCGACCTGATCCAGGGGCGGGCGCCGGGCGGGCACGAGGGACTCGGGACGCCCTTCTCCCGCACGGTCAGCGGCGACGCGATCACCGTGGCGGGCTCGCTGTTCGGCGGCGACGACCGGCTGGACTTCCCCGACAGCGACCATGAGCTGACGGGCGCCGTCGGCGACGCCCAAACGGTGACCGGCACGGGCTTCGTGCAGGGCGGCGACGACGTGATCGTGGGGACCGGCCTCGACGACATCATGGTCGGCGACGTCGGCACGGTCGAGGCGGGCGGCGAGCTGGTGGGCGGCGACGACAGCCTGTTCGGCGGCGACGGCGCGGACGAGCTCTACGGCGACTTCAGTCTCGACGAGGGCGGGACCATCGACGGCGGCGCCGACAGCCTGTTCGGCGGCGCCGGCGCCGATCGGCTCGAGGGGCAGGGCGGCGACGACGACCTGACCGGCGGCGCCGACGCCGACCTGATGTTCGGCGGCGACGGCGACGACTTCTTCCTGCTCGAGAGCGACACCGACGCCGCCACCGGCGAGACCATGGACGGCGGCGAGGGCATCGACGAGATCCTCCTCTTCGCCGGCGGCTTCTTCGACTTCCGCACCCTCGGGCTGGTGGACCTGGAGGGGCTGCGCTTCCTCGCGGCCGACGACGCCACGGTGTTCTTCGACGCGGCCCAGGTCTCGGCGGGCGGGCTCGCCCTCGACTCCGCCTTCGAGGGCGGCGCGGCGGTCGACTTCCTGTTCTTCGACGCCAGCGCCGACGCCGCGACCCGTTTCGACATGTCGGGCTTCGAGTTCCTGGGCTGGACCGCCGGCGAGGACCGCGTGCAGGTGCTGGGCGGCGAGGCCGACGAGACCTTCATCGGCAGCGAGGTCGACGACGAACTGGTCGGCCAGGGCGGCGACGACGTGCTGATCGGCGGCGCGGGAAGCGGCGACACGGCGATCTTCGTCGGCGACCGCGGCGGCTACCGCATCACCTTCGACGTGGACGGCACGATCTTCGTCGAGGACATCGACGCCGGCGACGGCGACGACGGCGTCGACCTGCTGCGCGGGATCGAGCGGCTGGAGTTCCTGGACCAGACGCTGCTCGCCTCCGACATCCTCGCGCCGGCCTTCGGCGCGGTGACGCCGGACGGGCTGCCGGGCTCGGACGAGGCGCCCTCGGGCGCCGACCCGCTGGCGCCCAGCCTCTCGATCTCCGGCCCCGCAAGCGTGGCCGAGGGCAGCGGCGGCGGCCGCAAGCAGGTCGCCTTCGAGATCACCCGCAACGGCATGCCGCCGGGCGACATCGTCTTCGACCTGGTGGTGAACCGCTCCGTGGTCGGCGGCGCGCCCTCGGTCTCGACCCAGCGCCTGACGATGACCGAGACGGAGCTCCGGCGCACCGTCTCCGTCGACGTGTTCGAGGACGACCTGTTCGAGACGGGCGAGACGCTCGACGTGCGCATCGCCCCCGTCACCGTCGGCGTCGGCCTGGGCGTCGCCTCGGCGGCGGTGGCGATCCTCGACGACGACAACGCGCTGCCGACCGGCGCGCCGGCGATCTCGGGCGAGCTGGGCGTGGGCCAGCAGCTGCTCGCCGGGACCGCCGGGATCGCCGACGCCAACGGCCTGGGCGCCTTCAGCTTCCAGTGGCTGGCCGACGGCGCCCCGATCGCCGGCGCGGTGGGCGAGGCCTTCACCCCGACCGAGGCGCAGGTCGGCGCCCGGATCAGCGTGGTCGTGACCTACACCGACGACGACGGCTTCGAGGAGCAGGCGACCAGCGCGCAGACCGCGCCCGTGCCCGCCGACCCGGACCCGACCGGGGACGCGCCGACCGAGGGGCCCGACGACCTTCTCGGCACGCCGGAGGCCGACCGGATCGAGGCGCTGGGCGGCGACGACGTCGTGGACGGCGGGGGCGGCTCGGACCTGCTGTTCGGCGGCGCGGGCGAGGATCGCCTGATCGGCGGCGCGGGCGGCGACCTGCTGTCGGGCGGCGGCCAGGACGACGTGCTGCGCGGCGACGGCGGG
>CAXGVP010000291.1:0-5410 GCA_964013055.1 uncultured Albimonas sp. | reverse complement strand
AGAAGTCGCTGCAGCCCGCCCCGGCCAGCGCCCGCGCCACGGGCGCGAGCCCCATCCCGTAGGCGTCCGCCTTCAGCACCGCCGAGAGCCGGCCCGGCGCGCTCAGCCGCGTCGCCAGCGCCCAGTTGGCGCGGATCGCCCCCAGGTCCACGCGCAGCACCGGCGCCGTCGCGGAGCGCGGCGCCGCGGCCGCCCGGGCCGACGCCGCGTCGGCGGCCTCGGCGGGTCGGGGAGAGGGCGGAGGCCCGGCGCTCATCGACAGGCCCCGCGGCGCGGCTGGGCGGGGAGGCGCTGCGAGGCGTGCCGGACCCTGCGGCTGCCAGGGCGGCGGCAGGTGGAACGTCGCGCCCGGCCGGCTGGCGGCGCCGCGCCGGGCCGGAGGCGCGGGGCCGGGGAGGGCTGCGGCCGCCGGGGGCGCTGGCGCGGCGGACCGGGCGGGGGGGAGGCCGGGGACGGCCTCATGGGCGCGCGTACCAGATGTCCCGCCCGCCGTCCGCGCGGCGGCGCCAGCGAAGGCCCAGGCGCCCCTCGTCGAGGGCGGCATGCTGGGCGGGCGCGTCCTCGGAGGCGAGCCACAGGCCCGCGGCGGGGTCGGGGGGCGGGGTCTCGGCTCCCCCCGGGGCGGAGGCGGAGCCTGCCGGGGCGGCGGAGGCGGAGGCGGGGGCGGCGGAGCGGCGCCACATGAAATAGCGCAGGTGGCCGCCGTATTTCTCGTGCAGGGCGCGCACGGCGAAGCCGCCGGCCATCAGGTTGGTCCAGCTCCGCGGATTGCCGGGGGCGGCGGTGGCGTAGAGATGCTCGATCCCCAGCCGCCGCCCCTCGGCCACGCGCCAGTCGATGAAGAGGTCGTGCAGCCCCGCGCCCCACTCGCCCGGCAGCACCCCGGCGCCGGCAAGCTTCGCCAGGCTCTCGGCGGCGGGGATGCCGAACCGGGGGCGCGCATCCTCGGAAGGGGGCAGGTGCACCTGCAGGACGCCGTAGCCGAGCAGGTCCTCGCCGCGGAAGGCGCCGAGCAGGCGGCCCTCGCCGGCGAGCAGCCGCTCGAAGAAGCCGCGGTCCTCGGGCTTGACCAGCCCCGGGTCGCCCACCGCGGCCATCGCGGCCAGGTGCACGGCGTAGACCCGGTCGAGGTCGTGCGGGGTCAGCGCCGCCAGCCGAACGCCGGCGGGGGCGGTTGCGGGCGCAGGCGCAGCAGGGGCGTCGTCCGGTGGGCGCGTGGCTTGGGGGGCGCCCGGCAAGGGCGCTGCGGAATGGCTGTCGTCGCCCGGCGCGGACATCGCGCGGCCTCCCCCGAATACGCAGGCCCCGCCTCGTGGCGCGGCCCTTCCCCATGCCCCCCGGACGCCGGGTCCGCCCGGCCCCTCAGCCGGTCAGGACCTCGGCGTAGTTCAGCATCTCGATCGGCGGGTAGAGGTCCAGCTTCTCCGCCACCGGCAGGTTGATGATCAGCGAGAAGCGCTTGAGGGTCTCGATCGGGATCTCGCCCGGCTCCTCGCCGTCCCGCAGCACCCGCACCGCCTTCGAGGCCGCCAGCTGCCCCACCGAATAATAGCGCGAGATCAGCCCCACCAGCGCGCCGCCCTTGCGGATCGCGAGCTCCGCCGCGCCGAAGGTCGGCAGGCGCTGTTCCAGCGCCGCGGGGACCACGCGGTCGTATTGCGTGCCGAGGAAGGTGTCGGGCAGGAGGTAGAGCCAGTTGGCCCCCTCGGCCTTGATCCCGGCGATCAGCTCCTCGATGCCCTCGGGGGTCGGGCGGCCGTCCGGATCGGTGCGGAACTGGCGCTCGACCAGGGCGAAGCCCATGCTCTCGCGCAGGGCGCGCAGCTCCTCGAGGATGGCGACGGAGTTCTCCTCGGAGGCGGTGTAGAGGACGCCCAGGCTCTCGATCGGGCGGTAGGAGTGCATGGCCCGCAGCTGGGTCTCGGGCGGGACGATGTGCACGGCGCCGGTGACGTTGCGGGCGGGGGCGGCGTTGCTCTCGACCAGGCCGGATTTCTCGGGCGCGGAGACCAGGGCGAAGACCACGGGGATGTCGTGGACATGGGCCTCGGGCTCGGGGTCGTCGTGGCGCCCGGCGATGCCCAGCGTGACCGAGGTGCCCCAGGTGACCACCAGGTCGGGTTGTTCCGCGCGGATCTCCTCGACGAAGCCGGGAAGCTTGCCGGGGTCGCGGTCGGCGTCGCGCTCGATGAACTCGGCCTCGATGCCGTTGGCGGCGAGGTAGTCGTCGAAGCCGTCCTCGACCTCGGTGCGGCCGCGGTAGGTGACGCGGTAGATGCGGAACGGGCGCGACTGCGGCAGGGCGGGACCCGCGGCGCCGGCGGCGAGCAGGCCCGCGGCGCCGGCGAGAAAGGCCCTGCGGCCCGGAGGCGCCCTGCGGGCGGGCTTCGGCCCGCGGCCGGCGTCGGCGCCCGACGCCGCGGCGACGGCGCGGAGGAACGGGGGGGTGTCGCGCTCATCCATCGCTCAGCTCTCCAGGCCTTCGACGTCCAGGTCGGCCGGGCGCAGCGCCAGCGCGGCGAGGCCGAAGACCAGGGCGCAGGCCATCGCCGCGCCGCCCACGATCATCGCCGCATCCGCGAAGCCGTAAAGCCCCAGCAGCGCCCCCGCGACCGGGGGTCCCAGGGCGTTGCCGGTGCGCTCCACCAGCCGGAAGATGCCGTAGACCGAGCCTTCGGTCACCTCGCCCGCGTGGCGGCGGCCGTAGTCGCCCACCAGGCCCGAGAGGGCGGCGATGGACAGCGCCTGGCCCAGTCCCAGCCCCAGCAGCATCAGCGCGATGCGGGCGGGGTCCTCGGCGCCGCCGCCGGCGAGCGCGAAGGCCGAGGCGCCGGCCAGCAGCCCGCCCGCCGCCACGAAGGCGGCGCGGGCGCGCCAGCGGTCGGCGAGCTTCGCGCAGCTCGGCACCAGCAGCACCATGACGATGGGGTAGATCATCAGCATCCGGCCGGTCGCGGCCTGGGAGGCGCCCAGCGCCTCCATCTGCAGGGGGACGAGGAAGAAGCAGAAGGCGACGAGGACGATCTTGGCGGGCATCGCGCACAGGAAGAACAGCGCGGCGAGCGAGGGCGAGGCGATCACCCGCCCGAATTCCCGCCAGCGGATCGCGGGGCCGGCGGCGCGCACCGGCCCGGCCGAGGGCATCACCAGCCAGGCGAGCAGCAGCGACAGGCCCGCGAAGAGCCCGGCGACGAGGAACGTGCCCTGCACGCCGATGCGGTCGGTGAGGATGCCGCCGATCGGCGGCCCGCAGACGCCCGCCACCAGGATCGCCGAGATGAACACCGCCATGCCCGAGGAGCGCTGCGCCGGCTCGGTCGAGTCGATCACGTAGCCCTGGGCCCCCACGAAGACCATCGCGAAGCCGAACCCGGTCAGCGCGCGCAGGGCGGCGAAGGCGACGAGCCCGTCGGCGAAGGCGGAGGCCGCATAGCCGACCAGGCCCACCGCGCCGCCGATGGCCAGCGAGCGGCGCCGCCCGATCCGCTCGGTCAGGCCGCCGAGCAGGGGCTGGCAGGCGGCGACGACGGCGAGGAAGGCCATCATCGGCAGGGCGGCGACGAAGGCGGGGTCGAGGCCGGCCAGCGCCCCCTCTCCCTGCGCCGCCTGCGCCAGCGCGCGGACATGGCCGGGGAGGAACGGGCGGGTCAGCTCCTCGGCCAGCATGAACACGAAGAGGGGGGCGCGCACCGCCATCACCTTGCCCGCGCCCGCGGCGCCCAGCATCTGGCCGAGGCCGAACCGGTCCTGCAGCATCTCCAGCGCCTGGCGGGCGGCGCGGTCGCCGGTCTCCATCGCCCGGTCGCGGATCTGGGCGTAGGCGGCGTGGACCTTTTCGATGCGGGTGTCGAGGGCGCGGGCGAGGGCGCCGAACTCTCCACGCGCCTCCACCGGCTGGTGGCTGCGCAGGTCGCCGCGCTGGATGTTGTGCAGCCGCCGCTCGACGCCCTCGATGGCGGCGTAGAGGCCGTCGCCGAGGCCCACATAGATCAGCTCCAGCGCCACCACGGCGGTGACGAACATGACGATGGCGAGGTCGATCCACAGGTTCGCCACCACGTCGCGCGCGAAGGCGGGGTCGAGCCCGACGGAGACCGCCAGCGCCGGCGCGCCCTCGGTCCGCGGCACGGGGCGGGAGACGACGCCGGAGGTCTGGGTCCGCTCCGCGTCCGGGGCGTAGACGATCTGCAGGGGCGCGCCGTCGGGCCCTTCGAGGGCGATCCAGGCGAGGTCCTCGTTCTCGGCGACCAGGCGGGCGAAATGGGCGTCCAGCCCGTGCAGCCGGTCTGCGGGGATGCCCAGGGCCAGCGCCTTGCCGATCAGGGCGGCGGAACTGTCGGCGAGGGTGGCGGCCTTGCGCTCGATCTCGGGGCCCAGCACGGCGTCGGCGCGGCGCACGGTCTCGAACGAGATCGCCAGCAGGGCCGCCAGCAGGGCGGCGAGCAGGGCGGCGGAGAGGCGGACGCGCAGGCTTCTCATCGGGGGTCCTTCAGCGCCGGGCCGAGGGCCGGAAGCCGGCCATCTCGTTCTCGGCCTGGGCGATCATGTCGGCGTGCTCGGCGGCGGTGGCGCGCCGGGCGCGGGCGCGCAGGCGGCTGAGCAGGGTCAGCGCCAGCAGGCAGCCGGCGGCGACGGCGCCGAGGCCCGCGGGGACCGCGCCCAGCAGCACGTCGCGGCGCAGGCCGGCGACGGCGGCGTCCATCGTGGCGCCGTCGAGGCGCACCAGCACCTCGCCGACCGGGGCGCCGAGCGCGCCGATCACGGGCTCGGCCTGGCGGAAGGCGGGGTCCTCGGCGGCGGGGGGCTCGAGTTCTCCGACGCGGGCGGGGGCGGAGGAGAACAGGATGCGGCCGTCGGGGGCGGCGACGTCGATGGTCAGGATCAGGGGATCGGTGGCGGCCTGGCGGGCGAGGAGCTCGCCCAGGGTGCGCTGCTCGGCGAGGCGAATTCCGAAGCCCTGGGCGGCGGAGGCGTCGGCGGCGATGTCGGAGGCGATCATGCTGGCGCGGGCGCGGACCAGGTCGAGATAGGCGGTGCGCACGCCGGAGAAGTTGAGATAGGCCGCGAGCGCCATGGCGAAGCCGATGATGGCGGCGAAGACGGGGAGGGTGCGGGCTGCGAGCCGAATCATCCGTGAACCGCCGGGGGTCGGAGTTGCGAAAGGCGCCTGAAGGGCTTGTGAAAACTACCACGCCCCACCCGCACCGCACAGGCCCCGCCCCACCTCCCCCGCCGCGCCCCCGGCGCCGCGTCCGCCGTCGCGCCCGGCCGTCCCGTCTCGCCCGCGGCGCGTCGCGGGCGTGGCGCCCGGGACGGAGGGTCGCGCGGGGCGGGTGGAGCTTGCGCTTCCGGCTGTGGCGCGGTGCGCAAGCGGGCTTGCGGGCGTTGCCGCCCGCGCGCCGCGTCGGGC
>CAXGVP010000290.1:0-5438 GCA_964013055.1 uncultured Albimonas sp. | reverse complement strand
TGCCCAGCACCGAACCCTCGCGCACGATCACGCCCTCGACCACCTCGGAGCGGGCGCCGATGAAGCAGTTGTCCTCGATGATCGTGGGGGCGGCCTGCATCGGCTCGAGCACGCCGCCGATGCCGACGCCGCCCGACAGGTGCACGCCCTTGCCGATCTGCGCGCAGGAGCCGACGGTGGCCCAGGTGTCAACCATGGTCCCCTCGTCGACATAGGCGCCGAGATTCACGAAGGAGGGCATCAGCACCACGCCCGGCGCGATGTAGGCAGAGCGGCGCACCACGCAGTTGGGCACCGCGCGGAAGCCCGCGGTCTTCCACGCCGCCGCGTCCCAGCCGTCGAACTTGGAGGGGACCTTGTCCCACCAGCCCGAGCCGCCGGGGCCGCCCGAGATCGGCTCCATGTCGGTCAGGCGGAACGACAGCAGCACCGCCTTCTTCAGCCACTGGTTCACGACCCAGTTTCCGTCCGCGCCCTTCTGCGCCACGCGGGCGGTCCCGCCGTCGAGCAGGGTCAGCGCGCTCTCGATGGCGTCGCGGGTCTCGCCCCTGGTGGCGGAGGTGACGCCGTCGCGCGCCTCCCAGGCGGCTTCGACGGCTTTTTCGAGCTGAGCGAGGTCGGGGGCGGTCATGGAAGTCTCCTGCCGGGCGTCGCGTCTTTGTCGGCCGCAGGCTATAGAGGCGGGGACCGCGGGGCGCAATCGCTCCGCGCCCCCTGCTCATTGCCGGCCGCCCGACCGCGGGGGCCGCCCGGTTCCGGAGATCCCCGCCCCCGATGACCACGCCTCCCACCAAGGACGACCGCCACTCGATCTTCCGCTCCGCGCAGGAGGACATCGCCTCGGCCGAGCGGCAGCCGCTGACCCCGCAGTCGGCCTCGCCCGCCTATCGCCTGTCGTTCCGCGACCTCGACTTCCTGAAGCGCGAGGACCTGCGCCCCGTCCGCCTGCAGCTGGAGCTGCTGAAGGCCGAGCTGCTGATGACCGAGGCGGGGGTGGATTCGACCGTCGTGTTCTTCGGCGGCGCCCGGATCCCCAGCCCGGAGAACGCCGGGGCCGCCCGCACCCCCCTGCTGGGCGAGCTGTCGAAATACTACGAGGAGGCCCGCCGCTTCGCCGCCCGCTGCACCGAGGCCTCGATGGCCGCGGGCGGGCGCCGGCATGTGATCGTCACCGGCGGCGGCCCCGGCGTGATGGAGGCCGGCAACCGCGGCGCGCAGGAGGCCGGCGGCCGCTCGATCGGGCTGGGGATCGTCCTGCCCCACGAAAGCGCGCCCAACGAATACGTGACGCCGGAGCTGAGCTTCAACTTCCACTACTTCGCCATCCGCAAGATGCACTTCCTGATGCGGGCGGAGGCGATCGCGGTGTTCCCCGGCGGCTTCGGCACGCTCGACGAGCTCTTCGAGGCGCTGACCCTGATCCAGACCAAGCGCATGGCGCCGGTCCCGATCCTGCTGTTCGGCGAGCGCTTCTGGCGCTCGATCATCGACTTCGAGGCGCTGGCGGCCTCGGGCACCATCGCCGACGCGGATCTGGAGCTGTTCAGCTTCGTGGAGACGGCCGAGCAGGCGTGGGAGATCCTCTCGGGCCCCCTCGCCGAGGCCGAGGCCGAGGTCGCCGCGGCGCAGAAGGCCGCCGACGAGGATCGCGCGCGCCGCTGACGGGATCGGCCAGGATCGGATCGGATCTGATCGGGAGCCCCCTGCGGAAGGGTTACCCGCCGGCATGTGGGGAGCATGCCGGCGGGCGCCTATCTAAAGGCTTTGCGCCCGGCCCCCGTGGGGGAAGATGGGGCGCGGGCGGACGACGGAGGCCCCTGGGGGTCGTCCGGGCCGCCTTCGTCCTGGCGGACCGGAGACCGGCCCGCCCGAAACGCGGCTTCCCTGGAGAGTGGGAAGAGGGAAACCGCTTCCACCCGCAGGCCGGAGCGGGGGCTCCGATCCACGGGCGCGGGCTCCGCTGTCTTCTGGGGAAAGACCTCGGACCCTTCTGCCACGACCGACCCCGGCACGGGGCGGCGGACGGCTGCGCGATGCGGCCTGAACGCAAACCTCGGAAGCGACCGCATACGCCTTACGCTGCGAAGCCGCCGAGCAGAGGACGGGAAGCCCGCCGGCCCGGTGGTTTCATATGTTCAGCTTATGGTTGCGATTCCGCGGCGACGCCAGTCCCGCGATCACGGGACATGACGCGGCTGCGAAACGCAGATGCGAAGAAAATAGGTCCGGACCTCAGGCGCAGACCAGCCCCAGCCCCGCCGCCCTGATCACGCAGGAGATGCGGTCCCCGACCTCCAGCTTGGCGAACAGGCGGCGGACATGGGTGTCGACCGTATGGGCCGAGCAGCCCAGGATCCCGGCGATGGCGGGGTTGGACTTGCCCCGCGCCATCCAGGCCAGCACCTCGCGCTCGCGCAGGGTCAGGGCCGGCGGGCGGGGGGCGCGGTCGTCCAGCAGCCGGCAGACGCGCAGGTGCGCGGCCTGCAGCGCGGCCTGGAGCATCCGCAGCCGCTCGGGCGCAAGCCGGGCCTCGACCTCGGCCGCCGGCTCGTCGGGGGCGCAGCCCAGGCTCACGCAGCCCCGGCGGTGGCGCGGTCCGAAGGCCTGGAAGGTCACCCCGTCGCCCCCGGCCGCGGCGAGGAAACGCGCCATGAACGCGGTCTCGGCCCGGGACATCGGGCGCAGCTCGGCGGCGCGGCTCCAGCGGAACGGGTCGGTGACGGCCATCGCCGTGCAGGGCAGGGGATCGACGCGGGCCAGGCCCTCGGCGCGGTAGGCCTCGATCCAGGCGGGGTCGAAGCCGGTGGCGAAGACCAGGCCCGACAGCTCCGGCGCCGCGGGATCGTGATGCAGGTAGCTCAGCCGCACGAAGCCGTCCGCGCGCGCCAGCTCCATCGCGGCGGTCCACACCGCGTCGGGCGTGGCGGCGTCCTCGACCTGGGACAGGAACCGACGAAAGCGCGACTCGGAGGCGGGTTTGACCATCGTCGGATGCCCTCACGTCCCCAGGGGCCCGTTCTGGGCCGCAAGCCGAAAGAGGCCGTCCGTCCTGGGGGAGCGACGGACGGCCTGCGGCGATGAACGCGACGCCTCTGGGGCTCGCCGACATACGCGACGCGGGTTTCGAGCCGCGACGGCGCGCGGGCTGCGGGCAGCCGACACGGTGCGGGACCGTTCCGGCGCGCCCGCCGGCGGCCGTCGCGGGCCGTCCGGGGCAACCGAACCGGGGGGAGGCCGAAGCCGGGACTCGACGCCAGGGGGTGATCCGCGGGGCCGCCGCGCCCACCGGCGCCGCGCGTCGAAGCGGATCGCCTGGACAAGCCGCGATGTAGTTAACGCCTACGTCAGCTTCAAGCTGAAATCAGAAATTTTGACCATTTGGTAACGCAACCCCGGATTGCACGCGACGCATGGCGGACAAGCCCGCGGAGGTCCCGACGCGGCGTCGCGGGACCGAAACCCGCCCCGCCCCGCGCGATTCCCCACCTTCGGCGCATTGCAGGCGGCCCGTGCGAGGCCTACGTTGCCCGCGACCGCGCCCGCCAAGGGCCGCGCCCCGATCCGAAGGGAGAGGACATGACCGACGCGCGCCCCGCCGCCCCGGGCCCGACGGAAGCTCCGCTGATCGACCCGTTCGCCCGCGCGATCACCTACCTGCGCGTCTCGGTCACCGACCGCTGCGACCTGCGCTGCGTCTACTGCATGGCCGAGAACATGACCTTCCTTCCCAAGAAGGACCTTCTCAGCCTCGAGGAGCTGGAGCGCCTGTGCGGCGCCTTCGTCGACCTCGGCGTGCGCAAGCTGCGCATCACCGGCGGCGAGCCGCTGGTGCGTCGCGACATCATGAAGTTCTTCGAGGCGATGGGCCGCCGCATCGGCTCCGGCCTCGACGAGCTGACGCTGACCACCAACGCCACCCAGCTGCGCCGCTTCGCCCAGCCGCTTTACGACTGCGGCGTGCGGCGGGTGAACGTCAGCCTCGACACGCTCGACGAAGGCAAGTTCCGCGAGATCACCCGCTGGGGCCGCTTCGCGCAGGTGCTCGACGGGCTGGACGCGGCGCAGGAGGCGGGGCTGCACGTCAAGATCAACGCCGTGGCGCTGAAGGGCGTGAACGACGACGAGATCCGCTCGATGACCCGCTGGTGCCACGACCGCGGCATGGACATCACCTTCATCGAGGTGATGCCGATGGGCGACATCGGCGGCGAGGAACGGCTCGACCAGTACATGCCGCTGACCGCCGTGCGCGAGGAGCTGGCCCGAGAGTTCACGCTCGAGGACATCCCGCTGTCCACCGGCGGCCCCGCCCGCTACGTCCGCGTGGCCGAGACCGGCGGCCGCGTGGGCTTCATCACCCCCCTGACCCACAACTTCTGCGAGAGCTGCAACCGCGTGCGCCTGACCTGCACCGGCCAGCTCTACATGTGCCTGGGCCAGGACGACGACGCCGACCTGCGCGCCGTGCTGCGCGAGAGCGCCGACGACGCCCCCGTGCGCCAGGCGATCCGCGAGGCGATCACCCGCAAGCCCAAGGGCCACGACTTCGACTATTCCCGCCGCGGGATCCAGGGCGAGGTCGGCCGGCACATGAGCGTCACCGGCGGCTGAGCCAGTCCGATGCGCCTTGCCGCGATCGCCTGGGGCCTGGCGCTCGCCCTCGCGGCGGGACCGGCGGGGGCCGGGACCCTGTGCACCCTGGTCCTGGACGCGCACACCGGCGCGACCCTGGTCGAGCAGGGCGACTGCCGCGCCCGCGTCACCCCCGCCTCGACCTTCAAGATCCCGCTGGCGGTGATCGGCTACGAGGCGGGCGTGCTTCGTGACGCTCATGCGCCGGTGATGGCCTTCCGCCCCGGCGACCCCGACTGGGGCGGCGAGGCCTGGCGGCGCGACACCGACCCCGCCGCCTGGATGCGCTTCTCGGTGGTGTGGTATTCGCAGCGGATCACGCGCGCGCTGGGGGCCGAGACGCTGTCCCGCCGGCTCGCGGCCTTCGGCTACGGCAATGCCGACGTCTCGGGCGATCCGGGGCGCGACAACGGGCTGGAGCGGGCGTGGCTGTCCTCGTCCCTCGCCATCTCCGCGCACGAGCAGGCGACTTTCCTTCGGGCGCTGGCCGGCGACGCCCTGCCCGCCCCGGCCGAGGCGATGCGCAAGGCCCGCGCGCTGCTGGAGACGCGGCAGGTCGAGGGCTGGACCCTGCGCGGCAAGACCGGCGGCGCCTATCCGCGGCGGGCGGACGGCGCCTTCGACCGCGCCCGCGGCTGGGGCTGGTATGTCGGCTGGGCCGAGCGGGGGGAAGAGAGGCGCGTCTTCGTCCTGCTGACGCAGGGCGAGGGCGGCCCCGGCGTCTCGCCCGGGATCGCGACCCGGGATCGGCTGCTGGCAGGCTGGGCGGCGCTGGTCCCCGCGCCCTGACCGGCGCGAACGGGCCC
>CAXGVP010000289.1:0-5441 GCA_964013055.1 uncultured Albimonas sp. | reverse complement strand
TCGCCTCCAGCGCCGGGCGGGCGGCGTCGAGCAGCCGCTCCATCGCCGGATAGCCCTCGGGCGGGCGCACCGACCCGGCGTAGCGATAGGGCACGAAGAATCCCTGCCGGCGCAGGCCGGTCACCGTCTCGAGCCCCATGCGCAGGCGCCTGAACGCGCGGCCGGCCATCGGCTGTCCCCCCTCTTCGCGTGCGCCTCCGTCCTAGGGCCCCCTCCGCACGCCTGCAACCCGGCGAAACCGGCGAAGATTCTCGCCCGCGCGGCGCCCCTGCCCCTCGCCCCACCCCGGGACGAAGTGCTAGCGTCGCGCGCGTCGCGGCGTCAGGTCGCGACGCTACCGCGCTCCCGCCCTGCGCGAGCGCTTGCCATCCGCGCGGGGCCTTTGTATCCCGCTGCATACCGTTCGACCCCCGCGGCCGGCGCCTGCGCGCGCCTGCGCCGCGGCCCCGCACACCGACCGGCCCGAGGCCAATGGAGAGCCGCATGAGCAAGATCAAGGTCGAAAATCCCGTCGTGGAGCTCGACGGCGACGAGATGACCCGGATCATCTGGGACTTCATCAAGAAGAAGCTGATCCTGCCCTATCTCGACGTCGACCTGCTCTACTACGACCTCGGCATCGAAGAGCGGGACCGCACCGACGACCAGATCACCATCGACGCCGCCGAGAAGATCAAGGAGGTCGGCGTCGGCGTGAAATGCGCCACGATCACCCCCGACGAACAGCGCGTCGAGGAGTTCGGCCTCAAGAAGATGTGGCGCTCGCCCAACGGGACGATCCGCAACATCCTGGGCGGCGTGATCTTCCGCGAGCCGATCATCTGCAAGAACGTGCCGCGCCTGGTGCCGGGCTGGACCCAGCCGATCGTGGTCGGCCGTCACGCCTTCGGCGACCAGTACCGCGCCACCGACTTCCGCTTCCCCGGCAAGGGCAAGCTGACCATCAAGTTCGTCGGCGAGGACGGCGAGACGATCGAGCACGAGGTCTTCCAGGCCCCCGGCGCCGGCGTCACCATGGCGATGTACAACCTCGACGACTCGATCCGCGACTTCGCCCGCGCCTCGATGAACTACGGCCTCGCCCGCGGCTGGCCGGTGTATCTGTCGACCAAGAACACGATCCTCAAGGCCTATGACGGCCGCTTCAAGGACCTGTTCCAGGAGGTCTTCGACGCCGAGTTCGCCGACGCCTTCAAGAAGGTCGGCATCACCTACGAGCATCGCCTGATCGACGACATGGTGGCCTGCGCCATGAAGTGGTCCGGCGGCTACGTCTGGGCGTGCAAGAACTACGACGGCGACGTGCAGTCGGACACGGTCGCCCAGGGCTTCGGCTCGCTGGGCCTGATGACCTCGCAGCTGATGACGCCCGACGGGAAGATCGTCGAGGCCGAGGCCGCCCACGGCACCGTGACCCGTCACTACCGTCAGCACCAGGCGGGCAAGGAGACCTCGACCAACTCCATCGCCTCGATCTTCGCCTGGACCGGCGGCCTGAAGCACCGCGCCACGCTGGACGGCAACGACCAGCTGATGACCTTCGCCACCACGCTCGAGAAGACCGTCGTCGACACCGTCGAGAGCGGCTTCATGACCAAGGACCTCGCCCTGCTGGTCGGCCCCGACCAGAAGTGGCTGACCACCATGGGCTTCCTCGAGAAGGTCGACGAGAACCTCAACAAGGCGCTCGCCTGAGCCGACGGGGCCTGATCCCTCAGGCCCCCGCCCGAGACCTGACGGCCCGCGGAGCGATCCGCGGGCCGTTTTCGTCTTCCGCTCCCCGCCCTGCTCTCCCCCGCATCGCTTCCCCCCGCATCGCTTCCCCCCGCATCGCTTCCCCCTGCATCGCCGCCCTGCCGTCACCGCCCGGCCGCAATCGCCGCCTAGCTTCCCCGTCACCGCTTCGCAGCAGGAGTTTTCCCATGTCCCAGGATCCCAGCCCCGCCCCCTATGAGGCGCCCGCCTCCGACAAGCCCTCCGGCCTGAAGGGCTGGGACGCGGTGAAACTGGTCTATGTGCTGTATCTGGTGGGCTTCGCGGTGCCGCTGTGCGCGCTGGCGGGCGTGGTGATCGCCTACGCCAAGCGCGACGGCGCCGCCCCGGCCGAGGCCAGCCACATGGCCTTCCAGATCCGCTCCTTCTGGGTCGGCCTCGGCGCGATCGTGCTGGGCGCGGTGCTGACGCTGGTGCTGGTCGGCTGGCTGGTGATGGCGATCTGGGCGGTCTGGGCGGTGGCCCGCTTCGTGACGGGCCTGCTCAAGGCGCTGGACGAGGCGCCCGTCGCCGATCCCGACGGCTACGGCTTCACCGCCTGACCCCCGCCACGGTGCGGCCGCGGGACTGGCCCCGGGGCCGCGCTCCTCGCCGGACGGCGGGCCCGAGCCCCCGGGTCGAACCCGGAGCGCGCCCGGCCCGGGGCGTCCGACTTCAGACCAGAAGACTGTCGGCCAGAGGCTCGACGTCCTCCAGCGCCAGCCCGCGCAGCAGCAGGCGGCCGCCGTCCGCGCTCTCGGCCAGCACGCCCTTCTTCGCCTCGCGGAACGCGACCTCGGCCCCGTCCGCGTCGATCCTGTCCTCCTCCGGATCGAAGTCGCGGACCTGCCCGCGGGCCTTCGCGCCCAGCACGAAGAGGTCCGCGCCCCTGCCGCCGGTCAGCCTGTCGTCCCCCGTCCCGCCGTCGAGCCGGTCGTCCCCCGCGCCGCCTTCCAGCCAGTCGGCCTTGCCGCCGCCAAAGAGGAAGTCGTCGCCCTCGCCGCCGAACAGCTCGTCCCGGCCGCCCTGCCCGCGCAGCCGGTCCGCGCCGCCCTCGCCCTCCAGCAGGTCGGCCCCGCCGCCGCCGTCCAGCCGGTCGGCGCCGCCCCGCCCCAACAGCCGGTCGTCGCCGCCGCGCCCGTCGAAGGCGTCCTCGCCGCGGGTCCCGATCATGCGGTCGGCCTTGTTCGTCCCCGTCTCGACCTCGCCGGATCCGCCCTTGCCGCCCCCGTCCGAGGGCGGCTCGGCGATCGTGTCCAGGTCGCGCCCCTCGGCGACGTAGAGCGGGATGTCCGCGTCTGCGAGCAGCGCCGCCTCCTCCGCGAGCAGCTTCCTCGCCGCCTTCGCATGGGCCGGGGGGATGTACTCGACCACGAAGGCCTCGACCCCGGCCTTCTCGGCCTGCTTGAGCAGCTTGAGGCTGAAGGTCGTCTCCGACCTTGGCAGCGCGTCGAAGGTCTTCTCGCGCCCGTACTCGTAGTAGAAGCGCAGATCCTCCTTCGCCACGCCGTCGATCTGGGCGAGGTAGTCCTCCTGCCGCAGCAGCGTCACCGCGTTCTGGCCGATGATCACGAACTCGCGGCCGGGGTCCACGTCGGCCAGCTTCGCCTCGACGACCTCGCGCAGGGCGGCCACGAAGTCGATCATCTCCTGGCGATAGTCGCGCCCCTCGGGCCCCTTGCGCCGCCAGTATTCCCAGGCGTCGACGATGTCGAGATAGAGGCCGTTGAACCCGGCCTCGACGATCTTCTCCGCGTAGTCGAAAATGATCTCCTGCCAGGCGGGCATCCAGTACTTGACCTTGATGTTGTCGGTCCACTCCGGATTGACCTCGCCCAGCCAGGCCGGGGCGTCTTTTTCCCACTTCGACTTCCAGTAGTAGCGATAGGGCTCCGCCTCGCCGAGGGAGAGGTAGGAGACGATCAGCCGGTCGGCGTCGTCGCCCCGCATCGCGTCGATGAGGTCGGCGTCATAAGGCGCCTCCTTGCGGGCGTAGGAGGCCCACTCGGTCACCACCAGGTCGGCGTCGGTGGCGGCGATGGCCTGCGCGCGCGCCGCGTTCACGTCGCCCAGGTGGTAGAGCCACTGGTCGACGCGGGCCAGGGGATTGTCCGCCATCTTCGAATCTCGCCTGCTGTGAATATCGGACCGCACTGTTCGATGCGCCGCGGGCGACGTAGCGGCAAGCGATTAAGCGGATCTTTACCCTCCGCGTGCTCCCTTGACGCAACGAAGTCACGGCGAGGAGAGGCCGATGTTCAGGTCGTTCGCGGCAGGTCTGGGATGGCTCGCCGACTACATGCGCTGGCGGGGCCTGGCGGGTCTGCCGCTTGCGGTCTGGCACGTGGGGTTCTGCTTCCTCGGGCCCCGCGGGCGGCGGATCAAGGCGCCGGCGGGCGACGGGCGGACGGTGCGCCTGCGGGCGCGCAGCTCCGACATCCGGGTCTATCGCAAGATCGTGGTGCAGCGGGAGTACGAGCTTTCGCCCGACCGGGCTGAGGCGATCGATCGCCGCTGCGCGCGCGCCCAGGCGGCGGGCCGGCGGCCGCTGATCATCGACGCCGGCGGCAACATCGGCCTGTTCGCGCAGGAGGCCGCGCGCCGCTGGCCGCAGGCGGACCTGCTGTGCGTGGAGCCTCACCGCGGCAACCTGGCGATGGCCCGGCGCAACTGCACGGGCCTGCGCAATGTCCGCTTCCGCGACGCCGCGCTGTGGAGCGCGGCCGGCCGGCTGACGCCGGAGAACCTGGACGCCCGCGAAGGCGCCTTCTCCTATCGCCCGGCGGAGGCGGATTCGCGCCTCGCCGACGTCTCGACCGAGGCGGTGACCATCGACGCCCTGCTGGAGGAGCGTCCCGACGCGGAACTGGTGCTCCTGAAGATGGACATCGAGGGCGCCGAGGCCGAGGCGCTGGCCCCCGACGCCCGCTTCTGGGCGCACCGCCCCGCGATCCTGATCGAGCCGCATGACTTCCTGCCCGGCCGCTCCGCGACCCTGCGGGGCCTGCTGTCGCAGGAGGACTTTCACGACGCCGACATCGAGGTGCGGGGAGAGGGCCTGTTCGTCTTCCCCACCGAGCGCCCGGAGCTGGAGCTGCACGCGCGCGCGCCCCTGTCGCTCGCCGTCGGCTGAACGCCGACCGGGCGCCTCCCGCGCGGGCCCTGGGCGCCGCGTCGGGCGCTGCGCCCGGACCGACGGTCTCGCCCGCGGCGCACGGCGACCGCGGCGCCCGGGACGACCGCCGCCCGGGGCGACCTGCGTACGCCCCCCGCAGGCCAGCCCCCCCCGGCTGGCCGGGCGGGACCGGCGGCTAGGGGTTTGCTTGAGACCGAGGGTCAGGGCCTGCAGCAGGCGTCGGCGGCGCCCGGCGGCGGCCTGGGGCTTCACATCTCTCCGATCAGGATGCCCGCCGCGAGCACCAGCGCGCCGCCCAGCACCACCTGGAAGACCGCCCGCAGGAAGGGCGTGCTCATCCAGCGCTTCTGGATCCAGGCGATCGCCCAGAGCTCGGCGAAGACCAGCGCCAGCGCGATGACCGTGGCAGTCATGAAATCCGGGATCAGGTAGGGCATCGCATGCCCCAGACCGCCGACGGTGGTCATGATCCCCGCCGCCAGCCCCCGCTTCACCGGCGAGCCGCGGCCCGAGATCACGCCGTCGTCCGACGCCGCCTCGGTGAACCCCATCG
>CAXGVP010000288.1:0-5447 GCA_964013055.1 uncultured Albimonas sp. | reverse complement strand
CGGCCCAAGGAGAGCCCCATGCCGCTGGACCTCACCGCCGGCGGGTCCGCCGTTCCCCCGGGCGGCGCCCCCGGAGACGACGCCGTCCTGCCCTTCCAGCTCGACCGCTGCGACATGCGCGGCCGCGCGGCGCGGCTCGACGGAACCCTCGCGACCATCCTTGGCCAGCACGCCTACCCGCGCCCCATCGCGGGCCTGGTCGCCGAGGCCGCCATGCTCACCGCCCTGATCGGCCAGACCCTCAAGCTGCAGTGGCGCCTCAGCCTGCAGGTGCGCGGCGACGGCCCGATCCGCCTGATCGCCACCGACTGGTTCGCCCCCGAGACCGAGGGCGCCCCCGCCCGCCTGCGCGCCTACGCCGGCTTCGACCCCGAGCGCCTGGACGAGGCCGCCGACCCCTTCGCCCAGCTCGGCAAGGGCTATTTCGCGGTGATCATCAACCACGGCTCCGGCCAGCCCTACCAGGGGCTGACGCCGCTGGCCGGCGGCTCGCTCGCGTCCTCGGCCGAGGCCTATTTCGCCCAGTCCGAGCAGATCGCCACCCGCTTCGCCATCGCCTCCGCCGAGGCGACCGCGCCCGGCGAGGCCGGGGCCTGGCGCGCGGGCGGGGTGATGCTCCAGCACATGCCCCCCGCCAGCCCCCTGCACCCGGGGACCGGAGGCTCGGGCGAGGACGGGGGGATGATGGCCGCCGACGTCGCCGCCATGGGCGACAAGGAGGAGGACTGGACCCGCGTGAACATGCTGCTCGACACCGTCGAGACGCATGAGCTGCTCGGCCCCCACGTCTCGCCCGAGGAGCTGCTGGTGCGCCTCTTCCACGAGGAGACGCCCCGCGTCTGGGCCCCGCAGCCGGTCGGCTTCGGCTGCACCTGCTCGGCCGAGAAGGTGGTCACCGCGCTCGCCCAGTATTCGGCGCGCGACATCGGCCACATGACGACCGAGGACGGCAAGGTCACCGCCGACTGTCAGTTCTGCGGCGCGCATTACGAGTTCGAGCCCGACACCTTGGGCTTCGACGCCGAGCGTCCGGCCGAGGGCGACGGCGAGAACGCGGGCGGCCCCTCGGCCTGAGCCGACCGCGCCGCCGGACCGAAAGACCCAGCGCCGCCCGCCCTGCGGGCGGCGTTTTTCGTGAACAATTTCACGCCCATCTCCGCAGGCGCCCGCGCGGCGAAAATAGTTGCGGCGCGGCGGGGCGGGGATAAGAGTTTCCGCCAGGGGAACGGGGCGCCGGCGGCCGGGGGCTGGCCGGCGAGCGAAAGGATGTCCACGATGGGGTTCGGCAGGGGCGGCAAGGAGCGCGCGGTCGGCGCGCTGGGCGCAGCGGGCGGGCTCCAGCCCGAGGCGACGGTGCTGAAGAGCGGCAAGGTCGCGGTGACCTGGATCAACAACGCCGTGCCCACGGGTGAGGACGCCACGACCGACACGCTCTTCAGCCTGGTCGCGGCGCGGCTGCTGAAACCGGGCGGCGCGCCGGCGGGCGAGGTCTTCGAGGTCAACCGCACCCCCGAGGACCAGCAGCTCGCCCCCTCGATCGAGGCGCTGACCGGCGGCGGCTTCATCCTCGCCTGGCACAACAACCTCTCGGGCGGCGACGCCGAGGCCCAGGCGCAGGTGCTCTCGGCCGCGGGCCGGCGGGTGGGCCCGGAGCTGACCCCCGCCTCCACCTCCGAGGATTCGCAGTCCCGCCCGCAGGCCGCCGCGCTTGCCGACGGCGGGGCGATGCTGGTCTGGGAGGACGACCGCGACCCGCTGGGCGAGATCGAGAGCGACCTCTACCTGCGCGAGGTGAACGCGCGCGGAAAGTTCGTGGGCAAGGAGCGGCTGCTGGCCGACGGCGGCGGCATCACCCCCGACATCGCCGAGCTGAAGAACGGCAAGCTGGCGGTGGTGGCCGACGACCTTGCGAACGTCGTGGTGCGGCTGGTGTCGCCGGCCGGCAAGACCCTGCGCAAGACCAGCCTCGGCGACAGCGTCGACCAGCCCCAGGTGGCGGCGCTGAAGGGCGGCGGCTTCGTGGTCGCCTGGCTGGAGGGCGGGCGGGTCCGCGACAACGGCAGCCCCGAGGGGCAGGACACGATCGCCGCCCAGCTTTTCGACGCCAGGGGCAAGGCGGTGGGCGGGACCATCGGCGTGCCCCGCGACGGGGCCGAGACCACCGCGGGCTTCTTCGACCTGACGTCGCTGAAGAGCGGGGGCTTCGCGCTCGCCTGGCAGCAGAGCGGGGGCGCGGGCGACCCGCTCTCGATCCACGCCGCGGCCTTCACCGCGAAGGGCGCGCGGGACGGGCGCGAGATCCAGGCCAACAAGACCGAGAGCGGCCCGCAATACGATCCCTTCATCGTCCAGACCCGCGCCGACAAGGTCATGATCGGCTGGGTCGACCAGTCGTTCCTGTTCGGCGGCGCGGCGAGCGAGATCGTGACCCGCGTCTTCGACCTCGGCGGCGGCGGCCGCGCCAAGGCCGGGCTCGCGAGCGAGATCGACGCCGCGGCCGGGCCGGGGGAGGGCGGGGCCGTGGCCTCCGCCGCCGGCAGTGCGGCGCCGGGCGACGGCGGCTCGAACACCGTCTTCCTGCGCGGGGGCGACGACGTCTGGTCCGGGCGCGGCGGCGCCGACACCGCCTACGGCGGGAGCGGCGACGACCTGATCCACGGCGGCGCGGGGCGCGACGCACTGACCGGCGGGCGCGGCGGCGACGGGCTCTACGGCGACGGCGGGCGCGATCTGCTGCACGGCGGCCAGGGCGCGGACCGGCTTTACGGGGGCGCGGGCGACGACACGCTTTACGGCGACGCCGGGCGCGATTGGCTGGAGGGCGGCGGCGGGGACGACATCCTGTTCGGCGGCGGCGGCCGGGACCGCTTCGGCGTGGTCGCGGACGGGACCTCGAACACCGTCTTCGTCACCGACTTCGAGGCGGGAACCGACCGGCTGGTGGTGCGGGGCGCCGAGGGCCCGGTGCGGCCGGCCGACGTCACGGTGCAGGAGGTGGGGGACGGCACCTCGAACACGCTGCTGTTCGGCGAGGTCATCTGCCGTTTCGACACCGAGCGCGGCGACGCGGCCGGCTTCGACGACCTGATCTTCGCCTGACCCCTGACCCCTGACCCCGGGGCCCGGGCGCGGGGACCCGCGATCCGCGCCCGGGGTCAGCCCCGGGGTCAGCCCCGGGCGGCGTCCAGGAAGGCGTCGACCTCGGCCTCGGAGGTGGCCCAGTTGCACACCAGGCGGCAGCTGAGCATCTCGTCGCCCGGCCCCTCGAGGGGCTGGTCGAAGGGCCAGAGGTAGTATTTCGCCCCCGCCGCGTGCAGCCGCTGGTGGGCCGAGCGGGGCAGGGACGCGAACAGCGCGTTGGCGTCCACCGGGTGCAGCAGGGTCGCGAGGTTCCCCTCGCCCAGCCCCGCCGCCAGCCGGTCGGCGGCGGCGTTGGCCCGGCCCGCCAGCTCCAGCCACAGCCCGTCCGTCAGCCAGCGGTCCATCTGCGCCGCCACGTAGCGCATCTTCGAGAACAGGTGCCCGCCGCGCTTGCGACGCAGCTGGAACTCCCAGGCCTTCGCCTCGTCGGCGTCGAAGAACACCACCGCCTCGGCCGCCATCGCCCCGCACTTGGAGGCGCCCAGGCACAGCACGTCCACGCCCGCCTTCCAGGTCAGCTCGGCCGGCGTGCAGCCCAGCCGGGCCACGGCGTTGGAGAACCGGGTCCCGTCCATGTGCACCGGCACGCCATGCGCCCGCGCGATCGCGCTGAGCGCGCGCACCTCGTCGGGCGAATAGACCGCGCCCAGCTCGGTCGCCTGGGTGATCGACAGCGCGCCCTTCTGCACGTTGTGCACGCCCGCACGGGCGGTGAAGGCGAGCGCGCGCGACAGCGCCTCGGGCTCGATCTTCGCGTGCTCGCCCTCGAGCAGGGTCAGCTTGGCGCCGCCGGTGTAGAACTCCGGCGCGCCGCACTCGTCCTCCTCGATATGGGCGTTGCGGTGGCAGAAGACGGTCTGCCAGGGCTCGACCAGCGCGCCCAGCGCCAGGGCGTTCGCGGCGGTGCCGGTGGCGACGAGGAAGACCTGGGCGTCCGGCGCCTCGAAGATCTCGCGCACCCGGGCCGTGACCGAGGCGGTCAGCGGGTCGTTCCCGTAGGGCATCGAGGGCCCCTCGTTCGCCGCCATGACGGCCTGCATCAGCTCGGGCGCGGCGGGGCCGGCGTTGTCGGAGGCGAACATCATCGGGCGGAGGTCCTCGGGTCTGGTTGGCTCAGAGCGGCCGGTCGAGCGCGTGATCCTGCAGGTCGTCCTCGTCCACGTCGTTCTCGTGGATCAGGCGGCCGGGCTTGTTGCGCCCGTCGGCGGCGATGCCCGCGCGACGGGTCGAGGCCGGGTCGCCGGTGACCAGGGGGTGCCACTCGGGCAGGTCCCGGCCCTCGGCCAGCAGGCGGTAGGCGCAGGTGGTGGGCATCCAGGCCTTCGCCTCCTCGAGCGTGTCGGGGGTCAGGTTCACGCAGCCCGGCACCAGGGTGCGCCGCAGCGGGTAGTTGCGGCAGCCGCAGGTTTTGGGATCGTAGAGGCGGCAGTGCACGCGGGTGTAGATCAGCTCCTCGGTGTCCTCGTCCTCGAGCTTCACCAGGCAGCAGCGGCCGCAGCGGTCGCACAGGGCCTCCCACTCCTCGCGGGTCATCTCGGCGAGGGGGGTGGTCTTCCAGAAGTCGGGTGCGAGGGTCATGTCGCGGTTGTGGCGCAGGCGGGCGCGCAGGTCCAGCCGTCTCGGGGCCTATTCGCCCGCCTCGAAGCGCCTGCGCCGTCGCACGATGACCAGGGCGGCGATCAGGCCGGTCAGGCCGACGACGGCGAAGACCTCCTCCCGCCCCAGGCCCGCGGCGAGCAGGAGCATGGCGAAGAGCGAACTCGCCACCATCGCGATCGAATCGGTGATGTTGGAGCAGGCGACGAAGCGCCCCCGCTCGTCGGCCGGGGCGGCGTCGATGTAGACGGCGTTCAGGGGCACGACGTAGAGGCCGCAGAAGGTCGCCAGCAACGCTGCGGCGCCCAGCACCGCCCAGGCGTCGCCGCGGGCGAGGAAGCCGCCTGCGTCCAGCAGCGGGCCGGCGCGGTCGAGGCCGCTCCCGTAGGCGGCGGTCGCGAGCCAGAACAGCGCCGCGCCCGCGGCGATGCCCACGGCGCCGACCGGGGGCAGGGCGAGGCCGATCTTTCCCCTCGTGGCCCTGTTGGTCAGCGCCGCGCCGAGCGCGAGGCCGGTCACGAAGGCCGCCAGCAGCACCAGGGCCGCGTCCTCGGAGGCGTGGAGCGTGTGCCGGGCGATGGGCAGGATCAGGGTCAGGAAGGTGGCGCCGGCGAACCAGAACCAGCTGATGCACAGGATCGCGAAGAAGGGGCGCGGGCGGCGGGCGCAGTCGCGCAGCACGTCGCGGATGGCGCGCACGACGGTGACGT
>CAXGVP010000287.1:0-5454 GCA_964013055.1 uncultured Albimonas sp. | reverse complement strand
CCTGCGGCTCGGCCCGGGCCCCCACCCGCAGCAGCGCGCCGCCCCCCATCGCGGCGCCGGAGGCCCCGCCCAGCATGTTGCCGCGCAGCAGGAAGCACAGGCCGCCGAACATCTTGCGCTCCGCCACCTCGGCCGCCAGCGGGCCCAGCGCCTCGCGGATGCCCTGCGCCACGTCCTCGTCCCAGGCCATGCGTCCCTCCCGACCCTCGCATTCCGCAACCATTCTCGCGCATAACCCCCGCGCGACGATACAGGGAGATCGCCATGCCGATGGACGAGACCGACGCCCGCCTCGCCTTCCTCTCCGAAGCCGCCCGCCTGCGCGGCGTGGAGCGCGCGAGCCGCATCCCCTCGGGCCGGTTCGAGAACTCGGCCGAGCACTCCTGGCACCTGGCTCTCTACGCCATGACCCTGGTCGAGGAGGCGCCCGAGGGCGTCAGCGTCGACCGGGTGATCCGGATGCTGCTGATCCACGACCTGGTGGAGATCGACGTGGGCGACGTCCCCCTGCACGGCGCGCGGCCCGACAACCACGACGCGGCCGAGGACGCCGCCGCCGAGCGGATCTTCGGCCTGCTCCCCGGTCGCCAGGGCGAGACGCTGCTGGCGCTCTGGCGCGAGTTCGAGGCCGCGCAGAGCCCCGACGCCCGCTTCGCCAAGGCGCTCGACCGGCTGCAGCCGGTCCTGCTGAACCTCGAGACGGGGGGCGGCACCTGGCCCGACTTCAACGTCGGCGAGGCGCAGGTGATGGCCCGCTGCGGCCCGCCGATCGAGGGCGGCGCGCCCCGCCTCTGGCCCCGGGTGCGCGACCGGATCCGGGCGCATTTCGCGGCGCTGACCGGCTGAGCCCGGGGGCAGGGGCCGCGCGCGCCCCCTTGCCCTGCGCCTCGTGCAAGGGCAAACCCCGCCCGAACCCGCCGCGGCAGCCTGCGCCGCCGCGGCCTGCGAGCGGAAAGGAGCCCCAGCCGATGAGTGGAACCGACGGCTCGCGCCAGCCGGTGACCGAGGCCGAGCAGCCCGTCTTCGTGCTGGTGCGCCCGCAGCTGGGCGAGAACATCGGCGCGGCCTGCCGGGCGATGTGGAACTTCGGCCTCGACCGGCTCCGGCTGGCCGCGCCCCGCGACGGCTGGCCCAACCCCCAGGCGGTGGCGATGGCCTCGGGGGCGAGCCATGTGCTCGACCGCGCCACGGTGCACGAGGACCAGGCCGCCGCCATCGCCGACCTGGAATACGTCTACGCCACCACCGCCCGCCCGCGCGAGCTGACCAAGACCGTCTTCACCCCGGCGGCCGCCATGCAGGACGCCCTGCAGCGGATCCGGGCGGGGCAGAAGGTGGGCGTGCTGTTCGGGCCCGAGCGCACGGGGCTCGAGACCTCGGACGTGGCGCGGGCGCAGGCCATCATCTCGGTCCCTGCCAACCCCGTTTTCGCCTCATTGAACCTCGCGCAGTGCGTGCTGCTGACCGCCTACGAATGGCGGAGGCAGGCCACGGAAACCCCTGCGCAGGTTATGGATCCCGGGAAACTGGGCCTTGCGGACCGCGAGTCGGTGGACCGCGTGCTGCAACGTCTCGAAGACGAGCTGGAGCAGGCGCATTTCTTTTTTCCGTCGGAAAAGGGCCCGACGATGCGCCTGAACATCCGCAATCTTTTCTCCCGAGCGCCGCTGACCGACCAGGATGTCCGCACGCTCCACGGAATCATCCGCACGCTGGCCGATGGGCCCAAGCGCAGGCGGCTCCGCGGAGACGGCTAGGACAGGGCCGGCGGCAAGGGAAACGAACCGGGAAGGAGACCACGATGAAACCGACCCCCGCCACCCGCGCCAACGCCCGCGCCCTGACCGCCGGGACCGACGACCGCCGCACGATGCGCCGCATGGGCTTCGCGCTCGCGGCCCTGACCGCGCTGGGCGTGGCCTTCGCCGCCCAGCCCGTGCTCGCCGACCCGCCGGGCGGCGTGCCGCCGGGGCTCGCCAAGAAGGGCGTCTCCAAGCAGGAGTGGAAGCGCTCCAAGGGCGGCGGGGACGCGCGCGACTACGATCGCGACCGGGACCGCGACGTGGTGGTGATCCGCGAGCGCGACCGCGACCGCGTGGTCTACGAGCCCGGCTACCGCCTGCCGCGCGACCGCGACTACGTGGTCATCCGCGACTACGACCGCTATGGCCTGCGCCGTCCGCCGTCGGGCTACGAGTACTACCTCGTCGACGACCGGGTGATGCGGGTGTCGCAGGACACGCTGCAGATCGCGGCGGTGCTCGGCCTCGCGAGCGCCCTGCTGAACTGAGCCGGCGCGGGAGGCGGCAGGTCCCCTCCCGGTGCAGCCGCGGCCTGCCGCCCTCTTGCGGCGAGGCCCGGTTCCGGTCCAATTGCGCGCGCCGGCCGGGCATTCCCCCGGCCGGCGCGGCGCGCGAGCGGGCCCCCTTCGCCAGGGACGACGCCCGGCGGGCCGTGATGATCCGGTTCCGACAAGGGGACGCCCATGTCCAGGCCCCGCTCGATCTTCGAGGATGTTTCCGGCCAGACGGCCGCCGCCCAGCCCGCGACGCCCAGGGCCTCGCCGGGCGAGGCCGAGCGCCGACGCCGCGCCAACCGTCGCCACATCGCCCTCTGGCTGCAGCTTCTCGCAGCCCTCGTCGCCGCCATGGTTCTGGTCGGCGGGCTCACCCGTCTGACCGACTCGGGGCTTTCGATCACCGAGTGGAAGCCCGTCACCGGCGCCATCCCGCCGCTGACCGAGGAGGCCTGGCAGGCCGAGTTCGAGAAATACCAGACCATCCCCCAGTTCCTCGCGATCCACCGCGACATGGACCTGAGCGGCTTCAAGTCGATCTACTGGTGGGAATGGGGCCACAGGCAGCTGGGCCGGCTGGTGGGCCTGGTGTGGGCGTTGGGCTTCTTCTGGTTCCTCGCGCGTCGAAAAATCCCCTCGGGCTGGACCTGGCGGTTGGTGCTGCCGGGCGCGCTGGGGGGCGTGCAGGGCGCGATCGGGTGGTGGATGGTCGCCTCGGGGCTGGAGGGGGAGATGGTCTCGGTCGCCTCCTACCGGCTGGCGACGCACCTCGGCCTCGCCTTCGCGATCCTCGGCATCCTGGCGCATTATTCGTGGGAGATCTCGCGCTCCGGCGCCGATCTGCTGCAGGCGCGCCGGAGGCGGATGTCCGGGCCGATGACCTTCGGGACGGTGGTCTGCGCGGCGGTGTTCGTCCAGATCATCCTGGGCGCGCTGGTGGCGGGCATCGACGCGGGGCGCGGCTACATCGACTGGCCGCTGATGGGGGGCGAGTTCCTGCCCTCGGAGTCCTTCGACTACGTGCCGCTGTGGACCAACTTCTTCGAGAACCCGGCCCTGGTGCAGTTCATCCACCGGATGTGGGGCTACGGCGTGCTGCTGCTGGGGCTGGTCTACTGGTGGCGGATGCGCGGCGCGGCCCATGCCGGGCTGAAGCGGCGGGCGGACTGGGTGCTGGCGATGATGTTCGGCCAGGTGGTGCTGGGCGTGGTGACGGTGATCCATGCCGCCCCCCTGTCCTGGTCGATCCTGCACCAGGCCGGCGCCATCGCCCTGTGGATGCTGGTCCTGCGGGCCCGGTTCGAGGCCGGCTGGCCCGCCGAGGAGAAGATCGCCCGCGGCCGCGCCTGAGCGGCGGCGGCCGCCGCTGGTCCGGGTGCAGGTCTGGACGGCCCGGCCGCCGCAGGCCGGGGCCGGGCGGCGGCCGGGCTGCTGTTCGGGTCTCGGCGGGGGGGCGCCACCGGCCGGATCGTCAGGTCGCCTGATGACGTGCGCCTCGCGAAGGCGTGAACGGGTTCTCTGATTGGACACTCGGCGTTTCCGTTTGAGAAACGCATCCGTCGTGCCTGCGCCCCAATTCCCCTGCTAGCGTGCGCGCAAGGCGTTCCGGTCGCGGGCGCCGCGCACAACCCGGAGGACCCCAGGCCATGCCCAGGCAATCGCTTTTCGCCGTCGCCCTCGTCGCCACGACCGCCGTCGCCTCTCTCGGCTTCGCCCACGCGGCGGACGTCGAGCCGAAGATCGACGATCCCGTGTCCCTGCGCATGAACCTGATGAAGGACGCCGGCGCCGCCATCGGGATGATGGCCGCCATCGCCAAGGGCGAGGCCGAGTTCGACGAGCGCGCGGTGAAGGGCGCCCTGCTGACCCTGAACGCGGTGGCCCTGGGCTTCCCCGCGCAGTTCCCCGAGGGCGCGACCTCCGAAACCTCCGAGGCCGCTCCGGCGATCTGGAGCGACGCGGCGGGGTTCGAGAAGACGGCGGCCAAGTTCATCGCCGACACCTACCAGGCCAAGTCGATGCCGGTGACCAACGCCGACGAGATGAAGGCCGCGATGGGCCTGGTCGCGTCGAACTGCAAGGCCTGCCACGAAGCCTACCGCGTGAAGAAGAACTGAGGCGATGGCCTCCGCACGCTGGCTGATCCCCGTCGCGGTCCTGGCCGCGGCGGGCGGCGCCGTCGCCTGGCAGCTGACCGCGCCCGACCCGATCGACGCCGCCGAGGTCGCCGGCTGGAGCCCCTCGCCCGAGGCCGCGGCGCGCGGCGAGCGGCTGTTCGCGCTCGGCTCCTGCGTCTCCTGCCACGCCGCTCCGGGGGCGGAGGGCGAGGCGCGGCTTGCGCTGGCGGGCGGGCGCGCCTTTCCCACCGAGTTCGGGACCTTCCACGCCCCCAACATCTCCCAGGACGCGGCGGCCGGCATCGGCGCCTGGACGCCCGAGCAGTTCGCCTCGGCCTTCCTGCGCGGCGTGGGGGCGTCGGGCGAGCATCTCTATCCCGCCTTCCCCTGGCCGTCCTACGGGCGGATGCAGGTCTCGGACTCGCTGGACCTCCTGGCCTATCTCAAGACGCTGCCGGCGGACCCGACGCCCTCGCAGCCGCATGAGGTGGGGTTCCCGTTCTCGATCCGGGCGGCGGTCGGGGGCTGGAAGCTGCTCTATTTCAAGCCGGAGCCGGTGATCGCGGGGCTTTCGGGCCAGGCGGAGCAGGGGCGGCGGCTGGTCGAGGGCATCGGCCATTGCGGCGAGTGCCACACGCCCCGGGACGCGCTGGGCGGGCCGGACTATGCGCGCTGGCTGGCGGGCGGTCCGAACCCGGACGGCGAGGGCTCGATCCCCAACATCTCGCCGTCCTCGGCCGGGATCGGCGACTGGTCGGCCGGCGACATCGCCTACTATCTCGAGAGCGGCTTCACCCCGGACTACGACAGCGCCGGCGGGGGCATGACGGCGGTGATCGCCGAGACCTCGAAGCTGCCGGCCGAGGATCGCGAGGCGATCGCGGCCTATCTCAAGGCCGTGCCGGCGGTGGACTGAAGGGACGGAGGCGCCTTGCGGGCGGGCTTGGGTCCGGGGCCGGCGGGGCGCCCGGTTCCGGGGCGTGGGCGCCTCCGGCGGGCTCCTGACTCACCCGGGAACAGGGCCGCGCCTGTTCCCCGAAG
>CAXGVP010000286.1:0-5457 GCA_964013055.1 uncultured Albimonas sp. | reverse complement strand
CGCGGCGCCGCCGACGGCGCCGAGGGCGGCGGGCTTGATCCAGGTGGTGTCCATGTGGGGGCGTCCTTCAGGGGAAATGCGGGGGTCAGGCCGGCGCGCGGTCGCGCGCCAGCGCGTCGTCGAGGTCCTGGGGGTCGACCGGGAGCAGCTCGATCCGTCCCCGCGTGCCGGCGGAAACGGCGGGCAGGCGCAGCAGCGTCGCGTCGCGCCGGTAGGCGTGGAAGGACAGCCCCTCGATCAGGGTCTCGTCGATCTCGACGCGGTAGCTGCCGGGCGGAAGCTCCCGGTCGTGGCCGCCGAGGCGGAAGGGTCTTGCGAACGTCACGACCGTCTCGGTGGTGCGGGTTGTCATCGCGTCTCCCTGCCGGGGCCGGACGTCGCGGATACCGTCGACGCCGGAGCACGGCGCAAAAAATGCAGGGCAGGTGTTGAAAAAACATATGGGGTGCGGGGCCTGATTTTCAATAATCAAGCCGGAATTAGAGGCGGCAGGAGCCATATTTTCACTTAGAGACGCCGTTTTTTCGAGGTTTTATTTTCCGCTTGACGCAGAAATCTCGCCGAAGATCGGGCCAGGGGCCGCCTGGCCGGGATCACGCGAACGGCATCTGCCGCCGCCGGCGCGAGGCGGGAGGCCCGGTCCCGGATGCGCTTCGCCTGCTTTCGGTCGGCCTGACGCTGCTCGCGCCGTGGTGCGCGGGCGGGGCGCCGACCACGTCGTGCAGGCGGCCGGCGCGCCCCCCTGCCGCGGCGAGCGGATCTGGCGCACCCTCAAGGCCAGCCCCGACGTTGACGACCGCGAGCGGCGGACCCTGTTCGACCTGCTGTCCGACGCCTCCGAGAAGGGGCTGGGGACGGCGCTGGCGGACCGGGCGGCCGGGGGCGCCTCGGACCCGTTCCAGGCGCCGGGCTCCGGCCTGACGCCGACGGCCGCCGGCGGCGGCAAGGTCCTCAGCCACCCGGACCTGAGGGCCGCCGCCCCCCTCTGCCCCGACCGCGAGGCCACGCGGGAGGTCGAGCCGCGCCCGACCGGGACCCTGGAACGCGGCATCTGGTCGATCGACGGCGTGAAATACGAGGACGCGCTCCCCTCCGCCCGCAATACCGCGAGCGGGTGCGCTTCCGTTTCGTCACCGAGACGATGATGCCCCCCCTTCACCTGCACGGGATGTGGACGATCCTAGACACCGGCTCGGGCGCCTGCGACCCGGTCAAGCACACCGCCTCGAACCCACCGGGGATCACCGTCTACACCGAGACCGAGATCGGCGCGGACGCCTGTCTCTCCGACAGGCCGGTCCTGCGGGCGGAGGTGGACGACGAGGCGCGGATCGCCAACCGGGTGATCCTGACGCCCTCGATCGAGGCGACCCTGCCGCTGGTCGACGACGCCGGCATTGACCGCGGCGGCTTCGCCCCGATCCTCAAGGTCCGCGCACGGCCGAGCTACGACCTGATGGACCGCCTGGTCTCCCCCCACGCCGGCGTCCACCATGAGCGGGCCGCCGGCGAGAGCGGCGAGCGCCGCCGGGGCCTGCCGCGGGCCTCGCCCCTGTCCACGGGCCCCTGTCCCCGGCGCTGCGGGCCCGACGGATCGTCCCGGCGTTCCAGCCCCGAAGGCAGGCGTCGCGCCGGAGCGGCCGGCCAACCCTGTCGTCAGCACGGAAAGGAGACGCGCCCTTCGCTGTGGCCGCATCTTCGCCCCATCGCGGCCTCCCCGCTCGTGATGTGCGGGGCGATCGGTCTCGACGCCTTCGCGGCGGCGCGCCTGGATGGCGAAGATGATGAGCGCGGCGACGGCCGTCGTGATGCGGGCCTGGCAGGTCCGGGCCAGGTGCATGAAGGCGGCGTCGGGGGGCATCGCGGCCAACTGCTCGGCCGAGGGGCCGCCCGCGGCCATCGTCGCTCCCAGGCCGCCGCCGGCCAGGCCGGCCCGCTTCATCGGCTCGGGCCCGCGGGGGGTCTCCGCCGCGGCGGCCAGCGCCTCGGCCGGGGCCGTGAGACGGTCGGCGAGGGCGGCGAAGCGGTCGGGCTCGCTCCAGATCGCGGGGGCGGCCTCGCAGGGGGGCGGTCGCTCCCCGCGGGGAACGACTCGACCAGCGCCGCGCCGCCGTGCCCGGCGATCCCGCCGGCCTGCGCGTGCACCGCGGCGGCGTCGGAGGCGGTCGCGCCCTTCAGCATCCGGCCGATGGCCCTGGTGGCGCCGGCGATGTCCTTCATCGCCTCCATGCGCGCCTTGGCCTCGCCCTCGGCGCCGCCGTGCGCCAGCGCGCCGGCGCCGGCCAGCGCCGCGACGAAGACCAGCGCGCCGCCGGGGGCGAGCGCGAAACGTCCAGGTCTGATCATCTCGGATCGTTCCGGTTTCCAGGCAGGGATGGCCGCGTGCGGCCGCTCGGCGGCTTCCTCTGCCATGGCGATGGCCGCAGCGGACGGCGCGAGCGACGCCCGGCCATGGGCCCGCGCCGCGTCGGCCGAGGCCAGCAGCGCCAGCGCCGCCAGCGCCATCTGCCCTGCCGGCCGCAGCCTCGCCCGGATCATCGAGATGCGTCCTCGGTCGTCCTCGGTCCATCCCGCGCGGCGCAGCCTGAACGCGGGACCGCCGCCTGTCGTACCGCGACATCGGGCCCCTCGACCTTCCAGCGGGTGGAAAATCCATCGCTCCGCCCAGCCCCCCGATCCGCGGAGCTCGCCCATGACCGCCGCCCCGCCCAGCGCCCCGCCCAGCGCCCCCGCCGCCGAGCCGCCCGCTGCCGATAGACCTTCGCGGCCGAGCCCGGGCGCTTCGCGGGCGACGGCCCCGCGCCCGCGCCGCCCCCGGCCGGCAAGCTTTGCACCGGCCCGATGCACCCCGAGATCGTACAGGACCGCCCCGGCGGCCGCCCCAGGTGCGGCATGGCGCTGGCGCCCATCACCCCCTCGGCCGAGGTCGGCCCTACCCCCGAATGCCTGGACGTCCGCCGCCGGCTCTGGCGGCGGCGGACATGGGCGTCGCGATGGGCGCGGGCGTCGAGGTTGCGGTGGAGGGCGCCGGCAGGAGAGCGCTGGCGAAGGGCGACCTGACCGGCGTGGTCCGCGCCCGCCGCCGGGCCGCGGCGGCGATGCGCGAGATCCGCCGGACCCTGGCCTTCGCCTTCGTCTGCAACGCCGGCGGCGCGCCGCTGGCGGCGGGGCTGCGCTCGCCTCCGTCCTGCCCCCGTCCTCGGTCGTGGCCGCCGCCGCGAAGGCCTGTCCCCGGCCTCCATCGCCGCGAGCGCGCTGCGGCTGCGCCGCTCGCGGAGCGGCGCCCGGCGGCGAGGGCCTGCCGCGTGGAACCGAAGCGTCGGAGGACGGTCGCCGCCCGGCGGCTCAGCAGGCCGCGGCGGCGGCGCAGCCCCGGGCAATAGGGAGGGGGGCGAGGCGGGCGCGCACCTCCCGGCCCAGCTCCAGGGCGGCCTCGATCTCGACGCGGCGGCTCGCCACGCTCTCGATGTTGCAGCCGACCGGCACGCCCAGGTCCGTGGCATGGGCCTGCAGCGCCGCGAAGGCCTCGATGCAGGCGCGCAGCGAGGCGTCGAGGATGTCGCCCGCCGCGCGCAGCTCCGCCTCCAGCCGCGGCGGCAGGGAGATGCCGAGCCACTTCATGAAGTCCAGCGTGCGCAGCGAGCCGCAGGGCGTCAGCGTGAACACGATCGGCGCCGGCGCCAGCCCCTCGCGCCCGCAGGCCCGGCGGTAGTCCGACAGGAACCGCTTCGAGGCCTCCACGTCGTAGACGCACTGGGTGATGAAGAAGCTGCAGCCCGCCTTCATCTTGGCGATGACGCGCGCGTGCTCGTCGCCCTTGGCCAGGTGCCGCTCGGGGATCGCGACGCCGCCCAGCAGCGAGCGCGGCGCGACCCGGCGGCGGATCGCGTAGGCCTGGGGCAGCGTGGTGCGCGTGGGCTGGTCGCGCGAGGGCGCGCCGACGAAGACCGTGGCCTCGTCGCGCCGCTCGGCCAGTTCGGCGGCCAGCGCCGCCTCGTCCCGCTTGCCCCCCGCGCGGTAGCAGATCCGGGGCAGGCGGGCGGCGGCCAGATGCTCGCGGCCGTAGACCACCGGGTCGATGGTGGGCGAGAATGGGAACGGGCGGCCCTCGCGCCGCATCGCCTCGTCCTGGATGTCGTAGAGGACCAGCCCGTCGGGGCGCAGGTCGGCGATGCGCTGAACCTGGCGCGCGGCGATCTCGGCCAGGCGCCCGGGCTCGGTCGCGGCCTTCGGGGGCGTCAGGCCATAGAGCAGGATGCCGCCTTCGCGCCGTTCGATCTTCTGTCGCAGCAAGTCGAGGTCTCCTGTCCGGTCGGCGCGCCCCCGCGAACGGGGGCAGGGGGGGGCTTGCAGCGAAGATAGCGGCGGACTCACATGCGCGGAAATGGTATGTTCTCATCGAACCATGAGGGACATTCATGACGATCGAGCGCCAGCACCTGACCGTCCTGCGCGAGGTGGCCCGCGCCGGCGGCGTCACCGCCGCGGCCGAGCGGCTGAACCTGAGCCAGTCGGCGGTCAGCCACGCCGTCGCCAAGCTCGAGGACCAGCACGGCGTGAAGCTCTGGCGCCGCCAGGGGCGGGGACTGCGGCTGACCCAGGCGGGGGAGTTCCTGCTGGACCTGGCCGAACGCATCGTGCCCGAGCTGGAGCATGCCGAGCGGGTGCTCGCCGACTACGCCCGCGGCCGGCGGGGCCTGATGCGGGTGGGGATGGAGTGCCACCCCTGCGAGAAATGGCTGATGCGGGTCACCGGGCCGTTCCTGGCCGCCTGGCCGGACGTGGACCTGGACGTGCGCACCGCCTTCCGCTTCGACGGGATCGCGGCGTTGCAGGCGCACGAGATCGACGTGCTGGTGACCCCCGACCCGGTGGCGGCGCCTGAGCTGACCTTCCACCCTGTCTTCGACTACGAGATGGCGCTGGCGGTGCGCGCCGACCATCCGCTGGCCGGGCGCGGCCATGTCGAGCCGGCGGACCTGGACGACGAGGTGCTGCTGACCTTCCCCGTCTCGCCCGAGCGGCTGGACGTCTACACCCGCTTCCTGGTTCCCGCCGGGCGCCGGCCCCGGCGCAGGACCGGGGTGGAGACGGCCGAGCTGATGATCCAGCTCGTCGCCGCCGGCCGCGGCGTCAGCGTGCTGCCCGACTGGCTGCTGCGCGAAAGCGCCGGCGCCCAGCCGGTCGTCGGCCTGCGCATCGGTCCCGAGGGCCTGGACAAGAGCATCAACATCGGCCTGCGGGCGGCGGACGCGCAGACCGACTACCTGGCGGGCTTCCTGGACGTCGCCCGCGCCGTCGCCCCCTGACGCCGCCCGGCGCGACGCCGGACCGCTCCGCACCCGCCGCGCGCCGGCCGCGCCCCCCCCCCGGATGGGGCGCCGTCGCCCACGGGCGCCGTCCGCCCACGGACCCCGGCCCACGCGCCTCGCCGGACCGCTCCGCATCGCGCCGCCC